>JBFKLD010000179.1:0-3026 GCA_041630755.1 Thermoplasmatota archaeon | reverse complement strand
GGGTGACGCTGCACGGGCGCACGGTGGCGCAAGGCTACAGCGGCCAAGCCGACTGGTCGGCCATCGAGAAGCTGGTCGAGCACGTGGACATCCCGGTCGTCGGCAACGGCGACTTGCGCACTCCCGAGGACGTGCTGCGCATGCGCAACGAGACGCACTGCGAGGGGTTCTTCATCGCACGGGCAGCCATGCATGACCCCACCATCTTCCGGCGCATGCGCCAAGCGCTCGACGCAGAGACGATCGACCCGGAGCCGACGCTGCCCGAGCGGTTGCAGGCACTGGAAACCTACATGCGCCGTGCGCAGGAAACCGGCGTGACGAACGTCGCGGTCCTGAAGCGTCAGGCGACCCGGTTCGTCAGCGGCGCTCCCGGAGCCAAGCGCGTGCGCACGCAGCTGCAGACGGTCCAAGACGTGGATGCCTTGGTGGCCGCTATTCGTAGTTTCGGTTCTTGACGACGAGCAGGCTGAAGCCCAGGAAGGCGATCGTGTGGATGGCCAGCGCGATGGCCCCGATCCACGGCTCGCCTGAAGTGCCTGCGAGGCCGGTGAAGAAGTTCATCTCCGGGTCGTCGCGAATGGACGAAGGAACCAGCAGCTGGGCCGAGTATCCCATGGACGTGCCCGGCGAAAGGTAGCCGCTCCACCCGATGCCTGCGGCTTCCGGGTCCAGGAACGCGGAGCCGCCGTGGCGCATGAGGGCGATCATGAAGTCGAGCCGTCCAAGGATGGGGAAGACGATGATCCACATGCTGATGGACAAGAGGAGGCTCACGAGGGTGCTGCGCGTGATCGTCGAAAAGAACATGCTCATCGCGCTGAAGGCCAGGACGCCGAGGAAGATGATCACCAGCGCCCCGATGAATGCCGAGATCTCTTCGCCACTAGGAACGCCGGGGATGATGGGGACCATGAAGACGAAGTAGTCCACGAGAAGGACGACCGTGACGGCGACGGCCACGGTGCCGCCGATGCCGAGGAATTTTCCCATCACCATGTCGAAGCGGCTCACGGGCTTGGACAGCAGCAAGAAGAGTGTCTTGCGGTCCCATTCGCCGCACACGCTGTCGGCGGTGAGGAGGATGGGCAGAAGCTGGATGAAGAAGAATCCAGAAAGCAGGAAGAACCCGCTCAGGAAGAAGAGCATGCTGAGGTTGTGGACCGGCGCCCCGGCGCCGCCGAAGAGCTGGCCGATCTCCGTGCGCAGCAAGACGCCCGGCACAACCACGGTGAGAAGGAGCATGGCCGCCAGAAGCAGGCCGCCGACGATCCACATGCGCTTCGTGCGCACGAGCATCCGGGCCTCTTTGCGAGCGATCTCCATGAGCGGGGTCATGCGTCCTCCGTGAGGCGAAGAAAGACATCTTCCAGGCTGACCTCGTGGGGCACAACTTCCAGCACGCGCCCTCCAGCACCCACGACCGCGCGCACGACATCGGGCACGTCGTCCAGGCCGACGGGGACCTTGTACAGGTCTTGGTCCCGCACGGGCTTGGCGCCGGCAGCGGTCGCGAGGGCCGCTTCCACCTTGGGGCCCGGATTGGCGACACGGATGCGCACCTCGGCACCTCCGCCCCGGCGCAAGTCGGCCACGCCGCCGGTGGTGACGATGCGGCCTTGGTTGATGACGGCCACGCGGTCGCAAGTCTGCTCAACTTCGTGCAGCAGGTGCGAGTTGAGGAAGATGGTCGTGCCGCCCTTTGCCAGGCCACGGATCATCTGCCGAAGCTCGTACGCTCCGCGAGGGTCGAGACCGTTGGTGGGCTCGTCAAAGAAGATGAGGGCGGGCTTGTGGAGGATCGCTTGGCCGATGCAGATGCGCTGCTTCATGCCGTGGCTGTACGTCTTGGTGCGCTTGTCCGCGCGGCCTTCCATGCCCACGTCTTCGAGCACTTCCTCGATGCGCGCGCTGCGCGCTTCGGCATCCATGCCGTGCAGGCGCGCGTAGTAGTCCAGGTGCTCGCGGCCCGTCATCGTCGGGTAGAAGTCGTATTGGTCCGGAACCGTCCCGATGTGGTGGGCGGCCAAGTGGGGAGACTCGACCGAATCGAGCCCCTTGACGCGGACTTTGCCTTCCTCGGGCCGGATGAATCCGGTCACGCATTTGGTGAAGGTGGTTTTGCCGGCCCCGTTCGGGCCAAGGAACCCGAACACTTCGCCTTCCTGCACGTCAAGGTCCACGCCGCGCAGGGCCCACATGGCGCCGTAGCGCTTGCCCAGCCCGCGGGTCTCCAGAACCACCATGACGAGGGGAGCCGGCTCGCCGTAGAAAAGAGGAACCATTGTCAAACTTGTTAGACGGCGGGGTGAAGGGGGCCCCCGGGCTCGCGCGCTCGTGCTTCTGGCCATCGACGACACGGACTCCCCCGACGGAGGCTGCACCACGCGCCTTCTGCTCGATGTCCTGGCCGGACTCGACGGCCTCGTTCCCACAGGGATGCCGCGCCTCGTGCGCCTCAACCCCAACGTGCCCTGGAAGACCCGCGGCAATGGCGCCGTATGCGTCCCGCTTGGCATCCCGCATGGACCTGCCACCCGCATCGGAGAATGGCGCGGCTCCGAAGCCGTCGCATTTCCCGACGCCACGCCGGCGATGCCCGACGAAGCCACGCTCGATCAAGCATGGGCCATCGTGGAGCGCCACGCCCAGCCAGACGCAAGCCCCGCCCTGGCCCTCTTTGCGCATCCACCAAGCGCCCTCCACTATGCCGCAGCGGTCCAAGACGTCGTGGATCCCGAAGAGGCCAAAGAAGTCCTGGCCAGCGAAGGGGCCGTGTGGCGAAGCCGCGGCGACCGCGGACTCGTCGGGTGCCTCGCCGCCGCCGCGTGGCCAGGCCCCGCATCCAGCTACGAGTTTCTCGCCTACCGCGAACCGTCCGCCATCGGCACGCCGCGGCGCCTCGACCCGGAGCTATTCCGGCTCCTCGACTCCCAAGGCACCTTCCATTCCTGGGACGCAGCCCACGACCGTGCCGCCTGCATCCCCAGCTCTCCCTGCCCCGTCCTGTGCGGCCTGCGCGGACG
>JBFKLD010000178.1:0-3044 GCA_041630755.1 Thermoplasmatota archaeon | reverse complement strand
GCCAAGTCGATGTCCTTGGGCTTGGCCACCCCTTCCTCGTAGCACGCAAAGGCCTCCTGGAGCATCGGCGCCAGGATGCGGTTCACGAGGAAACCGGGCCCTTCCTTGACTTCGATGGGCAGGATGGGGAACCGGTGGTTGCGCATGGGCGCGAGGAAATTGATGACGTCCTCGGTGACGTCGTACCGGGTCTCGATGCCCGGGATGACCTCGACCAGCGGAAGCATGGTCGGGGGGTTGAAGAAGTGGATGCCGAGGAAGCGTCCGCGGCGGTTTTCGGGAAGCGTGGCCGCGAGTTCGGTCACGGGCAAGGTGCTTGTGTTGGTGGCCAAGACCGCATGGTCTGGGGTGTTGGCTACGATGTCTTGGAAGACCTTGGTCTTGATGTCCATGCGCTCCGGCGCCGCTTCGATGACCAGGTCGACGCTGTCAAAGCCTTCCCACGCGGTCGTGGTGGAGATGTTGGCGAGGATCCGCTCGGCGCGCTCAGCCGTGTACGTAGGTTTGAGGTTCTCGGCCACGGTGGCCTTCTGGGTGTCGGTGAGCGTGACGCCCGTGCGCTTCTCGAATTCCGCGACGGCCTTGTCGGCTTTGCCTGCGTGGAAGGCCACCAGCTCGTCCAGGTCTCCTTTGATGGTGGCCAGTCCGCGCTCGATCGCCGCGTCGTCGATGTCGCGCAGGACGACCTTGACGTTGTTCATCGCTAGCACTTCTGCGATGCGCGCTCCCATCACGCCGGCGCCGATGACGGCGGCTTTGTCGACAAACAATACCATGGTGCACCCGAAGGGAGGCTGCGAACCCCCACGACCATTATGACCGTTTGGACAATTTTTCCCCACGCATGTCGATTTTGCTTAACATGTTCAGGTTTCACCTGTCCATGTCTTGGCTCGGGGAGCATCGCACCGGCGAAGTGGAAGGCGCCAATGCAAAGAACACAGAAGCTTGCGCGGCCAAAGAGAGCTGCCGCTAGCCTCGCAACGAGGATGAAGCCAGATCTAGGCTGCGGTGGCCACGACGATGACGTCGCGGACGGCCTTGATGGACCGGAAGGGGAACAGCAAGCGCCCCTCCGTGTCCACCGGGTACAGGCGCGGGTCCACTTCTTCGGCGGGCTCGATGTGGATCGAGCTCAAGTCGCCAGTGTCCACGTTGCACGACACGTTCCGCAGGACGCCCAAGTAGCCGCCCTCATCGCTCATCACCGTCTTGCCGCGCAGGTCGCTCTCGAAGACTTTCATGGTGCTCCCAGGAGGCAAACCTCGGAATCCCCACTTAAGGCTGCCCAAGTGCGTCGAGGCTTTTTGGGCCTCCCCCCGAGGCCCTCGCCAGGCGCCCTTTAGAGCCTAGAAACCGACCTGTAAGCCGTGCGCGCGCGATTGGCCATCCAAGTGGTGGCGCTGGCGCTGGCCTACGCGGCCCTGGCCAGGCTGAGCCTTGCGCTTGCCGTCGTGCACCCAAGCGCATCCGCCGTCTGGCCGCCGAGTGGACTGGCCATCGGGGCCTTGGCCATCCTCGGAACTCGGTTGGCCCCCGGAGTCTTCATCGGCGCCCTCACGGCCAATTGGTGGGCCAGCGGCGACCCCTGGACGAGCCTCGCCATCGCGCTCGGAAACACTGCCGAGGCCGTGATCGCAGGGCACCTTGTGCGCCGCTTCGCCGGCGGCATCGAAGCATTTGGACAAGCCAATCTGCTGGGCCGATTCATCCTGTTTTGTGCGGTGGCCCCGCTTGCGAGCAGCCTTGTCGGACCCACGGCCTTGGCCATCGCTGGCACCCTGCCATGGAATGCCTGGCACACGGTCTGGGCAACCTGGCACCTGGGCGACCTGACGGGCGCGCTGCTGGTTGCGCCACCCACCATGCTGCTGCTGCGGCCTGCTGCGTACCCGCGGCGCACAGCGTGGCCCGAGCAAACCGCCATCCTCACCGCCGCGGGCGCGGTGGCGCTGCTGATTTCACCATTGGGGGCCGCAATCGTCGGCTTGGAGGTGGTGGCCATCCTGCCGATCATCTGGGCTGCGAACCGGGCTGGCCCGCGCACCACCTCCCTTCTGGTGCTCGCGTTGGCCGCCGTCGTGACCATCGGAGCCGCCTTCCAGGCGCGCAGCCTCGGGTCCACGCCAGACAATCTGGCTCTCATGACGTCCCAGGTCCGCATGGGCATCCTCACCGTCCTTGGACTCTTCGTGGCGGCCGTCGTCCAGCAGCGCGAATCGGCGCTGACGCAAGCCGGCCAAGCGCTGCTTGGGCTGGAAGATGAAGTGCGCCGCCGCACGGAAGCGCTCACCACGTCAGAGGCACAGCTTCGGCATGCCCACCAACTGGCGCGGGTCGGGCGCTGGGAGTTCCGAGGCCAAACCGTGCACCTCAACGACGTCCTGCAGGAAATGCTTGGAAGCCCCGCCATCATCGAAGAGCGCGCACTGGCCGACCACATGCCGGCATCGCAGATCCAAGATCTGCGCGACCTCGCCGCAGCGAAGCCAGACCGCCTCGACGTGCGCGTGCAAGTGCGCTCGCGCACACGGCTCTTCCACCTGCACGTCATCGGGACACCCACGGCCGACGGCTGGGAAGGCACAGCCCAGGACGTCACCGATGCCGCCGAGAGGGAAGAAGTGCTCGACCGACTCAAGAGCATGGTCGAAAGCAGCCCCACCGCCATCATCCAGACGGACTTGAGCTTGCGCGTGACGGATCTCAACCCGGCGGCTGAACGCCTTCTTCGCACCCGCAGGTCTGCTGCCCGCGGCTACGGGTTGGCCGGACGGCTCAACCCCAAGGACCGCGAACGCGTCACGCGCGCCTTGCACGACGTGGTGGAAGGGGCCACAATCCGCGAGATGCCGGCCCGGTTGAAGCGCGGCTCAAAGAGCGTCGACGTGGCACTCACCATGGCTGGATTTCACGACCCCGAAGGGCGCTTGGCAGGCGTGGTAGTGCAAGTGCGCGACATGCGCACCGAAATGGAAGCGCGGCGCATCCAGGAGGAAGTGCTTGCCCTCGACAAGGTGAACCAGTTCAAGACCGAATTCATC
>JBFKLD010000177.1:0-3062 GCA_041630755.1 Thermoplasmatota archaeon | reverse complement strand
GGTGAAGCGAGGCCTGGGACGGACTGCGGCGCACGCCGCACGAGGTTCCAGGCCGGCTCCGCGCTGAACCTGCTGCGCCAGCAGTAGGTGAAGCGAGGCCTGGGACGGACTGCGCGTTGAGCGCACGAGGTTCCAGGCCGGCTCTGCGCTGAACCTGCTGCGCCAGCAGTAGGCGAGGCCGGCGGACTGCGCCCCGAGCACGCGGCCCCTTTCCTCTTCCGTGATCTGGCGGGCGGCCACAAACCTCCTAATGCAGCGCCAGCCATGATGCGCCGATGGCCGAGCTGGAAACAAGCGCCGTGACCGACATCCTGCTGCCCCTGGTGCTTGCCGCACTCATGTTCGGCATGGGGCTCTCGACGCCAGCCAGGATGTTCAAGCACGTCGCGGCCAAGCCCCGCGGATTGCTGCTGGGGCTCGCGGGTCAGCTTCTTGCGCTACCGCTTGTGGCGGTGCTGACCGTGGTTCTCTTCCATGGCACAGGCATGGAGCGCGACATTGCCATCGGCTTGCTGCTTCTTGGCGCACTGCCTGGCGGCGCCACCAGCAACGTGCTTGCGTACCTTTGCCGCGGCGACACAGCGCTGTCCATCGTGCTCACAGCCATCACCAGCATCGCGGCCCTGCTCTGGACGCCCATGGTGCTCTTGCTTTCGACCCGCTGGCTCTACGGCGAGGCCGTCACGGTGGCGCTTTCGTTTGTGGACGTCATGGCCTTGGTGCTGGTCGTCATCACCATCCCTGTCGTGTCGGGCATCCTCATCGGGCGCCGCTGGCCGGCCTTTGCCGTGCGCGCCGACAAGCCCTTTCGCATTGCCGGCATCGTGGTCTTGGCCATCCTCGTCGCGGCTGCGATCGCGCAGAACCGGGAAGGATTCTGGGACAAGGCCGCCATCACGGTCCCGGCGGCGCTGGTGCTCAATCTGCTTGCGATGGGCGCAGGGTGGCTGCTTGGCCGCTTCACCGACGGGGCGCGCAGGCGCAGCATCGTCATCGAAGTCGGGTTCCAGAACGGAACCTTCGGCATCGTGCTGGCTGTGACCCAGCTTGACTCGGCCACGGCGGCGCTTTCGCCGGCCTTCTATTCGCTGGTCATGTTCGCCACCGGCGCCGCATTGGCCGCCTTCTGGGCGCGCGCACCGGTGCAAAAGGCGCACGCGGTGCCCGCCTGATTGCTCGTCAAAACGCCAGCAATCCTTTTGTCCCACTTCGTCCCCGTCCCTCTTATGCGCGCGATTGTGGGCTTGATGATCTTGGTGGCGGCCTTTGCCGGCTGCGCCGATGCCGCCGAACCGGCCCCGACAAGCAACCTCACCGTCGAGGAAGTGGAAACCGGTCCGGAAGCGGGCGCCATCACGGGCGTCGTCGTGGATGAAGCGATCCAAGTTGTCGAGGGCGCCAGCGTGACGCTCATGCAGACCAACGAGACCGTCATCACGGGACCCGAAGGCACCTTTGTCTTCGAAGACCTCGAGGCGGGCTTCTTCCTGCTCGAAGTGGTGGCCGATGGCTTCCTGCCCATCCAGACCAGCACCGAGGTGCTGGCTGGTGAGGCCTCGACGGTCAAGGTCCAATTGGCGCGCGATCTGAGCCCGGAGCCGTTTGTGGAGACGAACAAGTTCAGCGGCGTCCTGGTGCTTGCCGACATCTACGTCGTGTGGACCCTACAAGGCGAGCTGGGCAACAACCCGCTTTGCACGTGCGAATTCACCAGCACCGTCGGCCCCGGCGCGGTTGACTTCGTGTACGAGGCCGCCTGGGAGCCGCGCACCCCTGTGCCCGGCCACGAGCTCTACTTTGAGCTTTACACTGAGGACGGGGACGGCCGCTTCGCTGAAGGCAGCGGGCCGCCGGCCTACTTTGTGCTGCCGCGCGATTCCTTCAGCGCGGAAGCGACGCAGTTCACGGCCGAAGTCAGCAGCTTGGCGCTGGATGTGGACCAGGAAGTGGAACTGTTCCTGACGACCTTCTACAACGTGGACGCACCCACGGGCTGGAGCTTCGTCAACGGCGACCCTGTTCCCTGATCTGCGCCACCCCTGCGCCTCTTCCCCCTAGACCCCTCCATGAACCCGTCCATCGGCGGAGCTTCATTTCAATCATCCAACTAGGTTCCTTATCTTTGCACAAGGATGCCTTGGACGCATGCGAGTGTTGGTGGTCACCCTATTGCTTCTTGCCGGGTGCGCAGATGAAGGGCAAGCCCCGGAGCCTGAACCCGTCGTCGACGACATCAAGCTCTTCGAAACCGGAGGCATCGAAGGCCTCGTTCTTGACGAGACCGTGCGCCCCGTGCGCGACGCGACGGTGAGCTTGCCCGGTCTCCAACGGGAGGCCAAGACCGACAAGGACGGACAATTCCTGATCACGGGATTGCTTCCCGGAGCTGTGTACGTCGAGATCGACGCCGTGGGCTTCGAAGCCGTCGGCGCCGAAGTCACCATCCCGGACCAAGGCAACGTCAAGCTCCACGTGACCCTCGTGCGCATGCCCAGCGAAGACCCCTGGATGGAGACCCAGAAGTTCCAAGGACACACCACGTTCGCGTTTGCGCCCGTGCTGAGCGAGCTCGGCTGCACCTGCACATTCCAAGTCGCCTTCGGCGGCAACCCCGACACCGTCATCGTCGAAGCACACCGCACGACGCCGCCGGGCGACCCGACAGGCGCCCTGTCCCAACCCCACTACTTCGTCGACGTGCGCACCGCCGATGGCACCACACTGAGCGAAGGCATGCGCGCCGAGCCGATGCTTGAGCGCTACGAGACCCCGGACGCCCACCGCTTTGTGCTTGACATCCAACCCGGAGAATACTGGCCGACGCCCAACACGGAGTTTGACGTGTTTGCCACCGCATTCCACAACGCCCCCGCCCCCGATGGCTGGTCCATCAAGGAGGCCTACTGATGCGCTTCATCCCCCTCCTGTTCGTCGTCCTCGCGTTTGCCGGATGTGCGGATGACCCGTGTGCCGCGCCGGTTTCCCGAGTTGAGTAGTTGGCGTAGCCCTTCGTTCTGTGACCCCTTGGCGAACACGGTATCGGCTTCGTCTGCCAGGAGGGT
>JBFKLD010000176.1:0-3108 GCA_041630755.1 Thermoplasmatota archaeon | reverse complement strand
GTCGCCTCCGGATTGCGGTCCGCGCAGGTCACGGCTGCCCCCTTGGATGCCGCGGCGAGGCCGACAAGGCCCGTGCCGCAGCCCATGTCAAGAAACCGCGTCTGCGGCTCCATGGTGGATTTCACAACGGAGGCGAGAAGGAACGTGTCATCGGAGGGCTCGTACACGTCGCGATGCGTGGTGTACCAGAGACCTTCCCACTTCATGCCAACTGCGCCACGATGGCGGCAAACGCGCTCGGGTCCATCTCTTCGGGTCGCTTGTCGCCCCAGCCGAAGCGGTCCAGCACGGAAAGGGTCGCTTCGTGCTCGACGCCATGGCGCGCCAGGGCGGGAGGAAGCGTGTTGCGAAGCTTCTTGCGGCGCTGCTGGAAACTGGCGTCCACGGCGGTCACGAACATGGATTCGTTGCCGACACGGAAGGGCGCCTCCGGGTGGGGCTCTAGCTTGACCACGACGCTGTCCACCTTCGGCGGCGGATCGAAGCAGCCGGGCGGCACGTTGCGCACCCGCGTGGCCTTCACGCGACGTGATGCGTGCACCGACAGGCGGCCGTACGCCGACGTGCCTGGCGCTGCAAGCAGGCGGTCTCCGAATTCCTTCTGGACCATCAGCACGGCCCGCTTCCATCGCGTGTCCGGGCGCCGCAGGAGGTGCAGGAACGCACTCGTGATGGGCCCGCTGATCTGGTAGGGAAGGTTGGCCACGATGGCGTCAAAGTAGCCGAAGCTTTCCAGGTCTTGCTTGACGGCGTCGCCAAGCACCAATTCCAGGTTCGGAAGGTCGAGGTCCTTCAGAAACGGCACCATCACGGGGTCCGCCTCGATGGCCACGACCCGGCCGTCGCCGACGCTCTGGCAAAGCGGCTTCGTCAGCACGCCCTTGCCGGGGCCGATCTCCAGCACGCGCTCGCCGGGTTGCAGGTTCGCCGCATCCAGGATGGCCTGGAGGACCGCTTCGCTTCGCAGGAAGTGCTGGCCGAAGCGGGCCCCCATGCTAACGGCGGCGGCCGCGGCGGTCGTCTTCCTTCTGCGGCGGACGCACGAAGATGTGGTACTTCTCCGTCGGGTCCTCGATCTCCTTGAGGATCCGCTGGACGACGACCTTCTCGGGGTGCTGGACGTGGGCGCGCTCTTCGAGGTCCTTGAAGGACGCAAAGGGCCCGTTCTTGCGCTCCTGGACGATGTGCTCGACCGACTTCTTGCCGATGCCGGGCAGCAGCTCCAGGGCGTGGAAGCGCACGCTGATGGGCGGCGCGTCGTTGAAGAACTTGACAAAGCGCGCCTCGTCGGCCTTCATGATGTCCTCGATGACGTACGGCAGTTCGCCGTGCGCCGAGGGCGTCAATTCAGGGTACGTGACGCGGCCGCGGATCTTCTGGACGATGGTGCGCTTGTCCACATCCTTGCCGACGTAGCAGCGGTCGCCGATGGTGAAGCTGACGCCTGCGCGGGGGGCCAGCTCGAACAGCGTGAACTGCTGGTCGCCCACGCCAAGAAGCGT
Organism: Thermoplasmatota archaeon; assembly: GCA_041630755.1. Lineage (GTDB taxonomy): Archaea > Thermoplasmatota > E2 > JACPAO01 > JAHFTW01 > JBFKLD01. Next base: position 1,606 of record JBFKLD010000176.1, on the reverse strand, counting down.
CGGCTCGCGACGGCTCGGGGGCGCGTCCGGGCGACCTTGGGGCAGGTAGTCGAGGATGTAGACGTAGTCTTCCATGCTTACGCCACGTAGTGCTTGTCAACGATGTCGATGACCTTCTCGTAGACTTCCTCGTCGAGGTCCATGCGCGCCTTCTGGAAGATGGCGGCGACATCGTCGGGGTGCTGCGGAAGCAGGTCAGCGACGCGGTACAGGAACTTCTCGTCCGCGTCGGGCAGGAGCGCAGCGAGGTCCTTGATGAGGGCCTGCGCGGTCTTGGCGTCGATGCGGCTGAAGCGGCGGCTGTGCTCGAGCGCGATCTTCTGCTCGTACGTCATCTCTTCGCGCTCTTCGGCAGCCGCTTCGAGCATTTCCTTGACTTCAGCGAGGGAGACCAGGCGGCCCTCCTCGATGAGGTCGTCGAGGATGATGTCTTCGCTCATGCGACCGGCTTGAGGTGTTCAGCGCGCACGACGAGCGTCTTGTCCTTCTTGCCGTGCTGGACAGCGACGACGAAGGCTTCGCCTTGCTTGCCGGTCACGACGCCGGTCTGGCCTTGGAAGCGCTTGTGGGTCATGCCCTTCTGCTGGGCGGGGTCGAGCACGATTGCGACGCGGGTGCCCTCGGCGAACTGACGAAGCACCTTGTTCGGGGCCGCGTTGCCGCGGTCGCGGGGGTGCTTGGAGAGGACGCCACGGGTCTTGCTGCGGAGGCCTTTGGATCGGATGGGCATGGGTGCACCTTTTCGGTAGCCACGGCTCCCCTGACGGGTCCGCCGCGGACGGTAAAGCCGCCAGGACCGGCCCCTGTACTTAGGGGTTGCCCTGGTTCCCTTCCGGTTCGTCGAGGATGGCGCACACGTCGAGGAAGGCCACGCGCACGGGGACGCCGACGGTTTCGGCGAAACTGGGCGTGGTGCGGCCTTCGTCGCCGCTGACCATCTCCTTGATGTAGGCGCCGCTGTCGGCCAGGACGCGCAGGCTCCAGTGCCGGGCGTCGTCGATGGATTCGGGCACCAGCCGGTGCACGGTGCGCTTGCGCACCAGGTCGGCCCTCCGGTGGGCCACGCGCTGGGGCGTGCGCTGCTCCAGAACGACGCCAGTCATGGCTTCGCACGCGGCGCGCACGTCCTCTTCGGAAACGTCCTCTTCGGCTTCGCAGTGGGCCAGGTACTCCTTCTCGTACGTGGCTTCCTTGATGCGCGCGACTTCTTCTTTCTTCGTCATGCGCAAGCCGCGCACGCCCACGCCGCTCGTGTCGGTGGTGGCGTTGATGGCGGCTTCGAGGGCCGCCAGGTCCGCTTGGCGCTTGCGGGGGATCTTCAGCTCGAGGACGAATGGCCGCCCGGTGCCAAGCATCAGCGCGTCAATGTCTTCGCGGCCGGCGCCGTGGAAGCTGTAGCTTTCCGCCTCGAAGGCTTGCTTGAGGGGGATGCCGATGGCGTCCTCGACGGATTCGCTGTACTGCACGCCCGAGTCCTCGCATTCCCAGCAGCCGCCGCCTTGGCAGCGCTTGCACGGCCAATGGGTCTGCGGGACGTCGCGGCGGGTCTTGGTGTACCGGCCCGCCACGTAGAGGGAGTTGGAGGTGACGTCGGCGGCGTGGAACC
>JBFKLD010000175.1:0-3142 GCA_041630755.1 Thermoplasmatota archaeon | reverse complement strand
TCAAAGGCGCACACTTGACGCGCCAAGAGCAGCCCCCCGGGCTGTGGCGCAGCTTCGTCTTCGGCGGCGTCCTCATGGCCGCCAGCTTCACAGCCCACGCCTTGTACTACCTCTGAATCTACTGCAATGGATTCTCTTTGAGCCACTTGACGTCGCTGACGTACAAGTCGCGGATGTCCTTGAGGCCGAGGCGCATCATCGCCAGGCGTTCGAGGCCGAATCCCCAAGCAAGAACGGGGTGCTCGACGCCCAGCGGTTGCGTCACTTCCGGCCGGAAGATGCCGCTGCCACCCAGCTCCATCCATTTGCCATTCCACATGACGTCCACTTCCATGGAAGGCTCTGTGTACGGGAAGTAGGCTGGCCGCAAGCGGACTTCAGGGAAGCCCATGCGCGTGAAGAACTCGCGGCAGAGGCCCACGAGCATGTTGAAGTTGGCACCCGGCTCGGTCACAATGCCTTCGATCTGGGTGAATTCCGGCAAGTGCGTCGCATCCATGGTCTCTTTGCGGAACACGCGGCCGATGCCAAACACCTTGGTGTCTCCTTCGAGGTCGCGCAGGTGCTTGACCGTCGTGTTGGTCGTGTGGGTGCGCAGCAGGGCCTTGCGTGACACCTCTGCATCGAAGTCTCCACCCCAGCCGGTGCTGCCGGTGTCGCCACCCGTTTCGTGCACAGACTTGCCGCGCTGCAGGTCCTCCGTGTCCACCGGCAGCGTAGCAGGTTCGTCGAGGTAGAATGTGTCCTGCATGTCCCGCGCAGGGTGGTCTTGCGGAATGAACAGCGCGTCCATGTTCCAGTACGCCGACTCGACATAGTCGCCGGCAATCTCCTGGAAGCCCATGGATTGGAAGACGCGGCGCACCTCGTCGATGATCTGCGTCAGGGGGTGGATCTTGCCAGGGTGCCGCGGCGCGACGGCGACATCAAAGTCGAACCTGCGCAGATGCAGCTTGCTCTTGGACGCGGCGTCGAGGTCTGCCCATTTGGCGATCAAGTCCGGGGTGACCTGGTTGACTTCCTCGCCGTCGGTGTCGCCAAGGGTCGCAAGGACGTCCTGGCCAGTCTTGGTGAGGCGAAGGCTCCGGCGCACATGGGTCGTGATCTCGACGAGGCCACGACTTGCCAAGTTGGCCACGTCGCCCTCGAGCGTCTCCAAGGCCTCTTCGTCCTCGGCGCGCGCCGGATGCGCATCGGTCAGGACGAGCATGGTTCCCTCGTCGGTCTTTTCCATGGTGGCCCAGCCTTTGCGCTTCAGCCAACCGATGGCGATGCGGGCGTCGTTGCCGATGGCCTGGCCAAGGGCGGGCATGGGCAGCTGGCCCCCAGCCGCACGGATGGCCTCCACGGCGCGCCGCTCGGGCAGCCCTTCCTGGACTGCCCGGTCACCTTCGGCGGTGCGGGCGGCCGATTCTGTCGTTTCCTCGACGATTTCGACAAGTCCGTGCCGTTGCGGTCCGCCAGCGGCGCGCAGGGCCTCTCCAGCCGCGTGGAATCCGGCAGCCTTGGCCGCGTCACCGGCGTCCATGCTTGTTCCGTCGGCGGGAAGGGCTGCCAGGAGGCGGCGCTCGGCCAGGCTCAGTTCCACGCGCGGCCCACGCAGACGGGGCTTGAAAACGACGCGGTTGACGCTAGAAGATGTTGGTGGCGATCAAGAAGACCGCGAAGGCGACGACGAGGAGGATGGCATCGCGCTTCTTGCGCCCGATGGCTTCCTTGTGCTTCTCCTCGCATTCGGTGCCGCAGAAGCGCGTCTCGAACTTGACCACGCGCCCGCAGATCTCGCAGTGCCCGTGCTCGGCGATCTGGTTCAAAGGACCACCTTGGCGCCGTCTACGCGCGTGCCGTGGAAGGGCTCATCCTCGATGGCCTTCGTGATGTTGTCAAAGTCGTCTCCCTTCACCACGCTCGTCTGGATGCCGTTGGTGGCGATGAGCACCGTTGCCGGTCCGTCGATGACGCCGGGCGCGCCTGCGGTGGTCCACTCTTCCTCTTCGATGATCTGCAAAAGCTCGTCGAAGGTCAGCTTCGGCTTGTGCTCCGCATCGGGGTCCTTGTTCGGATCCGACGTGTAGACGCCGTCGACATTCGTGACGACGATGAGGCGCCCGCCGACGCGCGCAGCCAGTTCGGCGCCCACGTAGTCTGTGCTGTGGCCCGGCGTGGTGCCGCCCATGACCACGACGTCGCCGTGCTTCGAGGCGGCTTCTTCGACCGTGGTTGGGATGTCGCGCGAGACGTGCATGCCGCGCGCATCGAGGACGGCTGTGATGAGCTGGGCATTCAAGCGCGTTGCTTGGACACCCAGGCGGTCAAGCTCTTCCTCGCAAACTTTCAGCTCCCGTGCGGCTTCGATGTACTTGCGGGCAGGGTTTCCGCCACCCACGACCACAAAGACGCGGTGCTTGCGCGTCCACTCTTGGATGTGCTGCGCGACCGATTCCAAGTGCGGGGTGTCAAGCTTCGCGGGCGCCACGACGCTGCCGCCAATGGTGACCACCACGGTGTCCATGGCCTGCGGGACCGGCCGTGGCCAGTTAGGCCTGATGGTCAGAGCAAGAGGTCCGCGTTTTTGTAGAAGACCGTCGTCCGCCGCGTCGTGAGCGACTGGACGGAGCGCCAGAAGTATGTCTTCAAGCGGACCATCGAGGAGCTCAAAGAGTACCGCGGCATGGGCACGGAGCTGGTCACGCTCTACATTCCGCCGACGCGCCAGATCAGTGATGCCGCCGCGATGCTGCGCGACGAACTGGGCCAGGCGTCCAACATCAAGTCGAAGCAGACGCAGACGGCAGTCCAGTCCGCCTTGACAAGCATCCTCGCACGGTTGAAGATGTACAAGCAGACGCCCGAGAACGGGCTGGCGATCTTCGTTGGCAATGTCGTCGTGGGCAACAACAAGACCAACCAGGTCGCGCACGTTGTCGAGCCCCCGCAGCCAGTGACCACCTACCAGTACCGGTGCGACTCGAGCTTCAACGTCGAGCCGCTTCTGGGGATGCTGGAGACGGACGACGTGTACGGGCTGCTCATCATCGACCGCAAGGAAGTCAGCGTCGGCCTCCTCAAGGGAAAGGCCATCGTCGCGGTGCACAACAAGCACTCGCTCGTGCCCAGCAAGCACGGACGCGGTGGGCAGTCC
>JBFKLD010000174.1:0-3151 GCA_041630755.1 Thermoplasmatota archaeon | reverse complement strand
TCAAGGCAAGTAACAACGTGCGCATGCGTTGGATGGGCGGCGGGGGCTACTTCATGCGCCTGGCACAGGCTTTGGTGTGTGCTATTGGATTTGGACGCCTTTCCAGAATGCGATGTGGTTCTTGATGTTGGCCGCTTCTGGCTTCGGGTCCGGGTAGGTCCAAGCGGCGTCGTTGTTCTCTTTTCCTTCGACGCGAAGGGTGTAGTAGCTGGCTTCGCCTTTCCACGCGCAAGTGGTGTGGGTGTCGGAGGGGGTGAGGAATTCCTTCTTGACTGCGTCTGGCGGGAAGTAGTGGTTGCCTTCGACGACGACGGTCTCGTCCGATTCTGCGATGACGGTGTTGTTCCAAACGGCCTTCATGCGCGGCCATCAGCCTCCAGGCAAAAAAAATCGAGCCCATCGTATGGGTTTCTTATAGAGCTCCCAGAATTGGACGGCGTGGCGTACATCCGGGTCGTCGACGAGAACGAAGCAGAAGGAGATCTGTTCAAGATCTATGACGAAGTGCAAAAGACGCGTGGCCGCGTGTCCAATGTGCTTCGCATCCAAAGTTTGGACCCCAAGGGGCTCAAGACGCATCTCGACATGTACATGGCTCTGGTCTTCGGAAAGGGCCCTCTCTCGCGCCGCGAACGGGAGCTTCTTGCCGTGGTTGTCTCCAGCGTCAACGGATGCAGCTACTGCCTGACGCACCACAGCGAAGCCCTGCAGAAGTACGCCAAGGATGATGCATTCGTCCGCGCCCTGGGCAAGGACCCGATGATGGAATTGGAGCCTCGGGAAGCGGCGCTGCGCGACTACGCCGTGGGACTGACCAAGTCGCCGGCCGACGGCCGACAAGAAGCCGTCGAGACGCTGCGGGGCAAGGGCTTCTCGGACGAAGAGATCTTGCACACCACGGAGATTGTGGCGTACTTCAACTTCGTCAACCGCATGGTCCATGGCTTGGGCGTCGCTCTGGAAGATGACGCGAGCCGCGACTTCGAATACTGATGCTGGCCGCGCTTCTTGGGTTAGGCACCGGCCTCAGTTTGGCCGCCCCGCCTGGGCCCATGAACGCGATCATCGCGCGCGAAGCCAGTGAACACGGCGTTGCCGCAGGCATTCGGGCCGGCCTCGGAGCTCCCGTTGCGGACGTGCTGTTTCTCATCGCGGTGCTCTTTGGCCTGGAGGCCGCCCAAGGGACGGTCTGGTTCGCCCGGTTCTTGGATGGTGCGGCCCTCGTTGGTTTCGGTTTCTTGCTCTACTTGGCCGTCTCGACGGCGCGGCACACGCCCGGAACGTCCAAGCGCCGCAGCTTCTGGGCAGGATTCTTCGTGGCCTTGACCAACCCTTACCAGATTGGCTGGTGGCTAAGCGGCGGAGTGGTCTTGGTTGCCGACCAGGGCATGGGCTTCTTCTTCGGGCTCTTGGCGGGAATCTTTGGTTGGGTTGTCTTCTTCAGCTACGCCATGCGCAAAGGCAGCCAACGCTACGACTCCCTGATCCCGATCGTCCAGGTGCTCAGCGCGAACATGCTGTTCCTGTTCGCGTTCGTGGTGCTGGCGACGCTTCTCTAAGCAGTTCCGCTGACGACCCAGGCTTCGTTGTCCATGCGGCCGCTGGGAAGCGGGCAAGACTTCGAAATCGCGTCGCGGTACTTCAGAGCGTCCGCGTCGCGCAGCCCCGTCATGTCGGTGGCGAAGTCGGCAAATCCATCGCCAAAGGGCATGCTCACCTGCGCCAGGTCGCTGCGGATGTTCTCGAATCCGGCGCTGTGCATCCACCGCGGCCACACGTCCGGTGGCACGGCAAGGGGGGCCGGCACAATGTCGGGGTCGGCACCAAACAGGTCCACTGCAACATGGTTCGGGCCGGCGATCATCGGCACGGCATCCGGGGGCCCCCACACGCCAAGAACGATGCGTCCACCTGGGCGCAGAGCTTTCTTCGCGCGCACCAGCCACGCGGCCGGGTCGGGGGCAAAGAAGGCACCGAAGCGGCACAAGATGACATCCCACGGGCCTTCACCGACGGCGTCATCCAGATCGGCGTGCAGCCACTCGACTGTGTCGGTCCTGCTGCGGCAGTGGGCCAGCATCCGCTCGGACAAGTCGGCGCCGACGACATGGCGCGTCGTGCGCCGTGCTTCGGCCGCCAGGACGCCCGTGCCGCAAGCAGCATCGAGCACGCGGTCGTCGCTTTGGATGTCCGCGAGGCTGAGCATGGTCTCCGTGACTTTCCGGAAGCCGCGCTCCAGGACGCCTTCCCAGGCGGCCCACGCGCGGGCTTGGACATCCCACGCCGTCTCAGCGGCCAGGCACATCCCCCCAGGCAAGTTTGTGAAGCTGGATGCCGACATGCACCGGAAGCGGCTCGGGCTCGGCGAGGATCCACTCGCACAAGTCCTTCGGCTCGGTGCCGCCGACGGGATTGAAGTACACGGGGCACGGCGGGTAGCCATGCTCGGCAAGGATGCCCTTGGCGTACGCGTAGTCCAAACTGTCGGCGATGACGAACTTGAGCTGGTCGCTGGGCCGCAGGTCGTGCATCTTCTCGGGCGTGTTCTTCTCGTGCTCGCCCGAGCTGGGGCACTTGATGTCCATGCTCACGCACAGCTGGTCGCGGTGCGGCAAGTCGTTGGCTTGCGAAAAGTCGAGGTTCCCCGCGGTCTCCATCACGATGGCGTAGCCCTCCTCAAGGAGCATCCGCAGGAAATCCCAGGCGTCCTTTTGCAAAAGCGGCTCGCCGCCGGTGAAGCAGACCTCCTTCGTCGGGTGGCTGCGCACCTCCTCCATGATGTCCTCGAGGCTGCGCTTGGTGCCGCCAGTGAACGTGTACGTGGCGTCGCACCACGAGCACCGCAGGTGGCAACCGGTGGTGCGCACGAAGGTGGTCGGCAGGCCGGCCTTGCGGCCTTCACCCTGGACGGAGTAGAAGACCTCGGTGACCTGCACAATCCGTTGAGGAAGCAGGAGGGCTTCAACGTTGGCTTGCCGATCAGGCTGCCTTGGCCTTCGGGATCCCGAGAAGCTTCAGGACGACCGGGGTCACGAAGAGTGTGAGCGTCACGCCGATGGCAAGCCATGTGCTCACGTGGATGTGCCAGTATTCCAGCATCAGCTTCAATCCGACGAAGCCCACGGCCAGGTAGGCCATGTGCTCGAGGCTG
>JBFKLD010000173.1:0-3157 GCA_041630755.1 Thermoplasmatota archaeon | reverse complement strand
AGGCTTCCTCGTCTTCGGGCGATGCGTGCCCCCTTAAGTTGAGGCACCGGTAGCCAATCTGTGCCCAGCGGAGTGGCAGACGATTTCTTGCGCGTCGTGGATGCGGACCACATCATGGCCCGCCGCCGCATCATCACCCTCAGCATCATCGGAGCCGTCCTCGCGCTGCCTGCTTGGTACGTTGCTCCCACGTGGGGCCTCGTCACGCACGGCGCGACGCTGGCCGTGGGGGCCTTGGCGGGTTGGCTGGTCGCCCGCACCCGCCGCGGCGCCATGGAGGAAAGCCTGCGCGCACGCTGGCGCGACTGGAACCGGCTGAGCATCGCCGGAGGATCGCTTGGGGAACTGCACCGGCGCGTCAAGGGCCGTCGCGGGGACAACCGGGCATTCGTCCTGGCCGCCGTGCTGACGGCCGTGTGGGCGCTTGAGCTCCTGGTCTTCACCCTCGCGTTGATGGACACCACAAGCCTCTGGTGGAGCCACGTGGCCATCAGCATCAATGCGCTCATCATCATGGTGCTTCTCATGGACGCTGTGCACCTGTTCCGTTGGAGCCGCGCGCTCGCATCCAGCATCCGCAGCATGGTCCGTGAAGGCGAAATCGGCGTCTGGGGGGTGGCGTGATGGCGGATCTGAGCGTCGCCGGACGCATCTACCAGAACGGCAAGCTGGTCGCGGGCACCTTGCACGTGGACACGGCGACCGGGCGCATCGAGAAGATCGCCAAGACCGCCAAGCTCGCCAACCACCTCGACATGGGCACCAAGGCGATCTTGCCGGGTTTCCTCGACATCCATGTCCACTTCCGCGACCCCGGCGCGACGCAGAAGGAAGACTTCCACACCGGCACCGTCTCTGCGGCGCACGGTGGCGTCACTGGCGTCGTGGACATGCCCAACACCGCGCCGCCAACCACCAACCCGCGCGCCGTTGACGAAAAGCACGCGCTTGCCAAGAGCAAGGCCGTCGTTGACTACGGATTCTGGGCGGGCGCCACGTGGTACACCGACGGCCTGCCCGACACGCTCGAAGGATGCGTCGGGGTCAAAACCTACCTCGGCGCGACAACCGGCGACCTGCTGCTCGAAGAGCAAGAGAGGCTCCCGGGCGTGCTGGAAGCTGCGGGCGCGGCCGGGAAGCCCGTGGCTCTGCACGCGGAAGCCCAGCGGATCCTGACCGACTTGCGCCGCACGGAGCAGACCCTTGTCGACCACGACCAAGCACGTCCGCCCCTGGCCGAAGTGGAATCCATCTACGACGCCATGAAGGCGCTGGCGCGCGTGAAGAGCAAGCCCCGCATCCACATCGCACACTGCGCAAGCGTCGAAGCGCTGCAAGCCGCCACGCAGGCCAAATTCAGCACCGGTGTCTGCCCCCACCACATGCTCCTCGACACGAGCATGTTCGATGAGGCACCCAACCAAGCGTTTGGAAAGATGAATCCCCCTCTGCGCAGCGCCGAAAGCCGCAAAGCGATGTGGGCTGCCTTCGCGGCCGGCAAATTCCCGGTCGTCGAATCCGACCACGCGCCCCACACCATCGCCGAGAAGGCGGGTGCGTTCCATCAAGCTCCCAGCGGTGTGCCCGGTGTCGAGACCATGGGTCCGCTTCTGCTTGCCAAAGCCATGGCGGGCGACGTTGATCTGTCCATCGTCGTGGATGCGCTCAGCAGTGGTCCTGCCCATGTGGTGGGCTTGGCCGACCGCGGCACACTGGCTCCTGGCATGCGCGCCGATTTCCAAGTCATTGATCTCGAGGCCGTCGCACCGATTGACGGCGGCGCTCTGCACAGCAAGTGTGGCTGGAGCCCGTACGACGGCATGGATGCCGTGTTCCCGGAGCATGTGTACTTGGCGGGACAGCCGGTCATCGAGGACAAGACGCTCGTGGCCGCTCCGGGCACCGGGCAGCCGTTCCATGGTTGAACTGCTGGGCATCAATCTTCTCGCCGCGCTCATCGTCGTGGTCTTGGCGTGGAACCCTGTTGGGGAAGTGCGCCTCGCCGTGCCGGTGGCGATGTTGCACTTTGGCATGGGGCCTTACCAAGCGTTCGTGTGGGCGCTGCTGGGGTCCTTGCTGGTGGCGCCGACGCTGTGGTGGCTTTTGCCACGCGCAGAATCCGTTGCGCGGCGCAGCGCCGTGCTGGCGCGCACCCTCGATCGCATCTACGCCAAGACGCGCAGGGCCCACAGCAAACGGGTGGAGCGCCTGGAAGAGATGGCCATTGCGCTGATCATCGCCGTGCCCGTGCCCTTGAGCGGCGCCTGGACCGGCCTCGTCGTCGGCCACCTGTTCGGGCTCAAGCGGCGCCAAGTCGCGGGCCCTTACTACGTTGGCATTGTGGGCGCAACCGCCTTGGCAGTGGCGCTGGTCCATGGTGGCAAGCTGGCGTTCCCGTTCTTCTACAACCCTTAAGCGACGCCGTCAGGCCACAGAACCAAGATCCACGTGTCGCCGCGGGTCTTGGGCGTGTGCCTGCTGCCCGGTGTCATCCACACAAGTGAACCCGTCGGGTAGGTCCCGTCGTCGTCGTAGACTTCGCCTTCCAGCACGACGTACATCTCGCCGCCGGTGTGGGTGTGGGGCGCAAACGCTTCGGGCGGAGCATCGGCGGCCACGTGGTAGATGACGAGGCCGGTGCTCCCTTCGCGGTGGATCTTTCCGAGACGGCTGCCGCCGAAGTCGGTCCACTTCAGGTTCTCTTCCAGCCACTGCTTGTCAAAGTCGAGGTTGAGCCACGGCAGGTCCACTTGGAAAGGCACGCGCGTCCAGCGGTGCTCTGCCGTTTCAGTTCTTCGTCACGCTGGCTGCGTACCCGGCCACGCGGATGGCCGCCACGAGGGCGTCGGGGTTCGTGCCGGGTTTGACCGTCACAACCGCTTCCCCCTCCACGTCCACCTGGATCTTCTTGACGCCGTCCACGTCTTGGAGTGCCTTCGTGACATTCTGCACGCAGTTGCCGCAGGTCATGCCGGCGATGTCCAGGTGCACGGTCTGCTTGGAGAACAAGCCCATGAGGGTGCATGGGCGGCGCAGCCCTTTTTGCCTTTGGTTTCCAATTGGTAACTGTGCTGGATGCGACCGACCGCGCGCTGCTTGCGCTTCTTCAGCAGGATGCCCGCCAGAGCCACCGGCAGCTGGCCGCCGCTGTCGGGGT
>JBFKLD010000172.1:0-3172 GCA_041630755.1 Thermoplasmatota archaeon | reverse complement strand
GCTTGTACTTAAGCGATGCGGGGCGGACCCTGGGGGCGCGGCGCTCAGCGGACCTTCTTGACGCGGTCCGCGGGCCGGAACACGATGGCTTCACCCGGAATGTCTTGATCCTCAATGCGCCACACGGCGCCCGCTTTGGCCAACTGGATGCGCCGGCCCCCCGGCGCGCCGATGCGAAGTGTCAGCGTGTGGAGCGTCTCGTCCACGATGGTGCCTTCCAAGCCAATGATGCCTTCATCGTTGGCTGTGGCGATGCGCGCATGGGCGCCGATCAGTTCCCCACGCGCCACGCGGCGGGCGGGTCCAGGCAGCTTCACGATTGGACGCGGAAACCCATGGCCTCAAGAGCTTGGCGCACGCGCTTGGCGTGGTCGCCTTGCAATTCGATGTGGCCGTCCTTGAGGGCCCCGCCGCACGCGCAGCGCGCCTTGAGGTCCTTCAGGATGCGCTTCTTGTCAATGCCGGGATCGTCCATGCCCGACACGATGGTCATCATCTTGCCGTAGCGCCGCGAGTCGGTGGTGATGCGCAACTCCGTCTGTTCGCGCGCGATGGAATCGAGGTCGTCGAAGTCGGCGAGTTCGTCGGGCAGGCCTGCGGCGCTGAAGATGTCGGCCATCGGGTAGGAGCGCAAAAAGCGCCCCTGGTTATCAAAGGATGGGGCCCGGGCAGCGAAACGGCGCGCCAACGCGCGTGATTGGCCCGCCTTATGGGGGGCGAAGGGAAAGGAAGAGGGGAAAGGATGCCTAGTCGATGCGGCTGCTGAAGCCCATCGTGTCCAAGACTTTCTGCACCTTGCGGCTGTGGTCGCCTTGCAGCTCGATGTGGCCGTCCTTGACGGTTCCACCGCACGCACACTTGCCCTTCAGCTCCGAAAGGAGACTGTCCAGGTCGATGCTTGTGGCGTCGATCCCGTCCACGATGGTCATCTTCTTGCCGTAGCGGCGCGAGTCCACAGTGATGCGGATCTCTTGCTGCTCGCGGGCGATGTCCTCGCAGACGCAGATCTCTTCAGGCAACCCGCAACCGGTGCAGATGCCGCTCATTGAGCGATCTGCTCCTCGCGCTCGATCGTCAAGATGCGAGCGATCTGGCGCCGGATGGTGCGGATCTTGCCGGGGCTCGGGGTCGAACCACCCATGGCTTGGACGCCGCGTTCCTGCATGAGCTCATTGCGAAGCTCGCGCAGGCGCGTGTGGCGCTCGTCGCTGCTCAGTTCGCGGATCTCCTTGACGCTCAGCATCAGTTATCCTCCACGGTGAAGCTCTTGCGCTGGCGGCCTTCGCCTTCGGGCTTGGCCTCGGGCTTGGCTTCCTTCGCTTCGGTCTTCTCCTCGGGCGCTTCGGGCGCGGTCTCGACGTTGCTGGGCTTGGCGGCGGCAGCAAGGCGCGCCTTCTCACCGGGGGCGTACACCTTGACCGTGTCGGGAAGGACGGCGTCCTTCTTCATGATGCGGACGGTGCAGCCGATGAGGCCGAGCTTCTTCTTGCAGGTCGCGTAGCCGGACTCCATCAGTTCGTACGCGGTTTCACCGCAGTACTTGATGTGCCCGTCGATGAACTTCTCGCGGCGCTTGCGCTGACCGGTCAGCTTGCCGGCGATCTCGACGATGCAGCCCTGGGCACCGCTGCCCATGATGCGCTGCACGGTGCTGTGACCGACGCGGCGGAAGTGCCAACCGCGCTCCAGGCTCTCAGCCACCTTGGTGGCCATGATCTGGGCGTTCAGGGCAGGGTTGTCGCTGGGCTCCTCGACGCTGATCTGGGGGTTCTCGAGGGTGAACTTGGCAGCCAGGTCGGAGGTGAGCTGGTTGATGGTGCTGCCGCGGCGGCCGATGACCATGCCGGGGCGCTCTGCCACGATGTTCACGCGCGTTCCCAGGGGGGTGCGCTGGATGTCCAGGCCACCGAAGCCGGCGCGGAGGGTCTCCTTCTTGACGAACTCCTTGACGAGCAAGCGGTTGACCGCCTCATTCACGAATTTGCGTTCAACGGCCATGTTAGTCTTCCTCCACGGTCACGATGACCTCGAAGTTGCAGGTGCGCTCGTACTTGGGCGTGGCGCGGCCGTAGGCACGCGGCATGAACGCCTTGATGACTTGGCCCTGGTAGGCACTTGCGTGCGTGATCACCAGGGAGTCAGCGTCCAGGCCCTTGTATTCGGCGTTGGCTTCGGCAGACGCCAGCACCTTCAGGAAGTGCTCGGCGGTCTTCTTCGGGAACTTGCCGGGGCCGAACCCTTGTCCGCGGCGGTGCGCGATCTTGCGCTTGCGGACCGTGAACGGCACGGCAGTCTTCAGGTCGGCCACGTCTTGCAGGAACTGCTTGGCGCGTCCGACGGGCATTCCCTTGATGGCCTTGGCCACGTTGCGGCCCGACTTGGGGCTGCAGGGCATGTCCCGCCCGTAGGCACGGGCCGTCTTGGCGGGGTCAGAAACGGTGCTGTATTTCGTACTCATATTGACCTCACTTCAACGGGACGTGCTTGCTCGAGCGCGTGGCACCGACACCCACGCCACTGTGGGCGCAGATCTTGGTGCTGGCAGCGAACTCGCCAAGGCGGTGTCCGATCATCTCCGGTTGGATGACGACGTCAATGAATTCCTTGCCGTCGTACACACTCACAGTCTTGCCGACGAAGCGCGGAAGAACGGCGATGTGGCGGTAGTGCGTGCGCACTGCCTCGCCTTCCTTGGCTTCCTCGACTTTCTTCAGGAACTTGCGCTCGGGGGCCAGAAGGCCACGGGCGTAGCTGCGGCGCACGCCGCTCGGAAGCAGCGGCAGCAGCTCGTCCATGGTCAATTCCTTGAGTTCGCCGACCGTCTTTCCTCGGTAGGTGAACTCCTTCTTCTGGCGCGTCTCGATGACTGCCTGTGCTTTGCGCTGGCGCCGACGTGCGGCACCAGGGTTGCTCATGACTTTCTTCTTCGCCATTTAGTTCACCTCTTACCGGTCCTCTTGGGGGCGATCTTACCGACCTTGCGGCCCGGCGGGGTGCCGCGCGCGACCGAAGTCTTGCCCGGCGTGTAGTTGTGGGCACCGCCACCATGGGGGTGGTCCACGGGGTTCATGGCGACACAGCGGACACGAGGCCAGCGTTTCGCCTTGGTCTTCATGAGGTGGTGCTTCTTACCAGCCTTCAGGAAGGGCTTGTCACCGCGACCGCCGCCAGC
>JBFKLD010000171.1:0-3222 GCA_041630755.1 Thermoplasmatota archaeon | reverse complement strand
CGCCTCGACGAGGGCGGCCGTCGCAGCTCCCGGCGGAAGCGTGTGCCCGGCACGCTTCAATGCGGCCTCGATGGCGGCCCAACCCGCGGCCAGTTCGGGCCACGTCGTCTGCGCCATGTGGCCAATCCGGAACACGTTGCCTTTCCATTGGGCCTGCGCGCCGGCGACCACGACGCCCATGTCCTTGAGGACGGGGCGGATGTCGGCGTCGCTGATGCCATCTGGGTAACGGATGGCGGTGACCGTGTCGCTGCGGAAGCCTTCCTCGGCCGCCAGTTCCAAGCCCACGGCTTCGGCCGCCCCCCGGCATGCCTCCGCCAGCATCCGGGTGCGGGCAAACCGCGTTTCGAGCCCCTCTTCGAACACCATGTCGAGGGCTTCGGCGCACGCGATGTGCAATGGCACGGCCGCGGTGAACGGGGTTTGGTTGTCCTTTTCGTGGCGGTCAATGTGCCGCTTCAGGTCCATGTACAAGGTGGGGCTGTCGAGTGCCTCGTAGGCCCGCTCAGACACGCCGACGAATGCGAGGCCCGCGGGGCCGCCGATGCACTTCTGGCTCCCGACAATGCTCACGTCCAGGCCCCAGTCCTTCATGGACACAGGCACGCTGCCCGTGGCCGTGATGGTGTCTGCGATGCTGAGCGCTCCATGCTTGCGGCACAGCTTGGCAATCTCCTTGCCTTGATTCATCACGGCCGTGCTGGTCTCGTTCAAGGTGAATGCCACGGCTGTCGCTCCTTCCTGCAATGCCGATTCGACCGCGTCCAAGTCGAAGCCTGCGCCCCAGGGCGAGGAGAGCGTGATTGCGGATTCGCCCGCGTACCGCGCAGTCAGCTCAGCCATCCGCTCGCCAAACTTCCCGTTCTCAAGACCCACGGCCTTGTCGCCCCAATGCACGAGGTTGCTGATGGCGGCATCCATCCCCGTCGTGCCGCTTCCGGCAAGCACCGCGACGTGGTTTGTGTCCATCAGTTGCCGCAGGCCCGCAAAAAGCCGCTTGTTGACGGCCGAAAATTCCGGGCTGCGGTGCGCCATCGCAGGGCGCGCCATGGTCTCCCGGACACGAGGGTGGATCTTGACAGGGCCGGCAAGCAGGAACGTGTTGTCCGCGACGTCGAACACACGTGGGCACTGCGCCCGCCCCATATACGTTCAAGCCCTCCGGCGGTTTGCGGCCCCTGTGCCCGTCCGACCGGCCATCACGCCCGCCGACCACCAAGCGTGCAAGCACTTGATCATCGGCTACGCGAAGGAGTTCGAGCAAGAGCTGGGGGCCCAGGACTTGTTCGAAGAAGTCCACTTCTTGGCCGAGCTTTACGGGCCCCCTGGGGCGCTTCTCGTGCTCGAAGACGAAGGCGAGATCCGTGGATGCGTCGCCTTCGAAGTGACCGACGCCGGCGCCCGCATGAAGCGGCTCATCGTGGACCCTCGGCACCGTGGCAAAGGATACGGCCGTGAGCTGGCCACGTCCATCGTGGCTGTTGCGCGCGAAGGTGGGCACCGCCGCATGGTGCTTGACACGGCTCCCGAGATGGGGGCCGCTCAAGCGCTCTACCGCTCCATGGGATTCGACGAGGTCGTTCCCGACTGGGAAAGCCCTTGCGCCTCGCCGGTGTACATGGCGATGGAGCTCTGACGATTCCGAAAATGAAGCGGGCAATCCTGCCGGGGGGCGTGACGTCGCGCCCGCCGGGCTATCCCCGCAGCCATGTTTGGCGGGATTGCTTGTGAGCCGCGAGGTGCTTCCGT
Organism: Thermoplasmatota archaeon; assembly: GCA_041630755.1. Lineage (GTDB taxonomy): Archaea > Thermoplasmatota > E2 > JACPAO01 > JAHFTW01 > JBFKLD01. The sequence goes on along the minus strand of JBFKLD010000171.1, from coordinate 1,473 downwards.
TTCGGGCGTTCGCACGCTTGGCACTCGGCGTGTGCGTCGGCTTTGCAGCCGTCTTCGCGGCGGCAACGCTCTGGCTGGGCATCCCGGAAAACTGGCTTGCCGTGTTCTTGACGCTCGCCCTCGGGGGCCTCGTCTTCGCGTGCGGTCGCGGCACAACGCAAGCCAACGTTGCGCGCCGCGCAACGACGATCGCGGGCGGGCTCCTGGTCTACGCGGCGCTCGTGATTGCGTTCTTTCCAGCCGTGATGTGGGCCGTCTTTGGCTGCGTCCTGCTGGCATTCCTGCTGGTCCTTCCATACCACAAGAGGGACCAAGCCGTGCGCTTCGGCGTCTTCGCCTTCATCGTTGGAGCCTTTTCCGTGGCCCTGTACGTCCTGGACCGCACGGGCAACACATGGTGGCCGACCATCGCCCTGCCGTCTGGCTACGCGGTCTTCCTGAACGCCGCGGGGATGCTGGCGTCGATGGGGCTCTCACTCGTTCTCGTGTCGCAAGTCGCGGGTCGCCTGCGCGACGAAGTGAAGCAATCCAGTGCCTCTGGGCGCCGCTTCGAGGCCCTTTTTCGCAGCAGCCCCGATGCCGTGCTTCAGCTGGATGCGGACGGCCGCATCGAGATGGCCAACGCCAAGGCATGCGCGGCATTCGGAGAAGAAGACCAGATTGTGGGTCGTTTCTTCCCGTTGCTGCTGAGCCCCCGCAGCCGCCCGCAGGTCATGGAGGCCATGGATGCAGACGGACCGTCACGCATCGTGCGCATCGAAGGCCTGCGCGGCAAGCAATTGTGGCCTGGCGAGGCCGCGGTGGGAAGCTGGCAAGACGAAGGGGCGCGCAAGCAGATCGTGGTCGTGCGCGATGTCTCGCAGCTCGAATCGGCGCTCGCGCGCATTGCTGCGGATACGCAACGTGCCCAGTTCATCACGCGGCTGAGCCACGAATTGCGCACGCCTCTGACAGCCATCCTTGGCGCTGCGCACCTTCTTGCTGAGCAGATGCCCGCGGAGGAGGAGCGGACGAAGGTGCGCGCCATCTTGCGAAGCAGCGACCACCTCCTTGGGCTCGTCAACGACATCTTGGACGTCAGCCGCATCGAATCCGCCAACTTTGAGCTGCTGGAATCCGACGTGGACGTGCGCGCGTGCATCGAACATGCGATCGAGATTGGCGCGCGCATCGCGCACAAGAAAGGGATCGGTGTCTGGTACACCATTGATGCCGACGTCCCGATCAGCATCCGCAGCGATCCTGGCCGCCTGCGCCAGGTTGTTCTCAACCTCGTGGCCAACGGCGTGCGGGCCACGGATGCCGGCCACGTGGGTGTCCGGGCACGCATGGATGGCGGGCAGCTCGTGGTGGATGTCCAAGACACGGGGTGTGGGATTGCCCCGCACGACAAGATGCGCATCTTCGACGCCTTCCAGCAGGTGGGCAAGGGTCACGGCACAGGGCTTGGCTTGACGATCGTGCAAGCCATCG
>JBFKLD010000170.1:0-3223 GCA_041630755.1 Thermoplasmatota archaeon | reverse complement strand
GCTGGGTTGTCCACGTCCGGGAGCGTACTCGTCGGCAGGCCAGAACCGGCTGCTGTCGGGCGTCAGGACCTCATCCATCAGGACGATCGTGCCATCGGCGCGGCGGCCGAACTCGAACTTGGTGTCCGCGAGGATGATGCCGCGCTCCTTGGCGTAGTCGCGGGCCATCTTGTAGATCTTCAGGCTCGTGTCGCGCAGCCACTCCGCCGTTTCCCGACCCACGATGTCGCACGTAACTTCGAAGCTGACGTTCTCGTCGTGGTCGCCGATGGCGGCCTTGGTGCTGGGCGTGTAGAGCGGCTCGGGGAACATCTCGGATTCTTCCATGCCTTCGGGGATGGGGATGCCGCAGATCTCGCCGGTGCGCTTGTAGTCCTTCCAGCCGCTGCCGGTGATGTAGCCGCGCACGATGCACTCCACTTCGAGGGGCTCGAGGCGCTCGACCAAGACGGCGTGGCCTTCGAGGACGTCCTTGTGCTGGTGCAGCTCCTCGGGCATGTCTTCGACGCGCTTGGCGATGACGTGGTGCTCGATGCCTTCCTTCTCAAGAAGGTCGAACCAGAAGTTGCTGATCTGGGTCAAGCACGTGCCCTTGTCGGGGATGCCGGGCTCCAAGATCACGTCGAAGGCGCTGATGCGGTCCGTGGCAACCATGAGGAGCTTGTCGTCGCCGACTTCGTACACTTCGCGGACCTTTCCCTTGCGGAAGACAGGAAGGGGCAGGTCGGTTTCGGTCACCAAAGGCGTGAGGGGCATCAAGGCGCGCGATGCCGACCCTCAAAAAAACCGTGCGCTCGGTGCGGGCCGCAAAAGCATCATGAACCCCCGCTTGGATGGTCGCGGCACATGGACGACTTGATGCTCGCCCTCTCTGGAATGGATTGGCTGGCCGTGGTGCTTGCGACGATCGCCTCGATGGCCATCGGCTTCGTGTGGTTCGGCCCCGCATTCGGAAAGAAGTGGGCCAAGGAGATGGACATGGAGGACGCCGAGGGCAACATGGGCCTCGCGTTGGGCCTGCACGCGCTGGGCAGCTTCGTGATGGCGTTCGTGCTCTGGCACAGCATCGTCGTGTGGATGCCGGAGGAGTGGGCGGCCCATTTCAACGCCGGGGCCACCAACAGCAACCCCGCCATGTACGCCCTCATGGGTGCCGGATTTGTCTGGGCTGGCTTCTTTGTGCCGATGCAGCTGGGCCGCGTCGCCTGGGAAGGCCGCACCTGGACTTTGTTCGCCATCAACGCGGGCCACGACTTGGTGCGCCTTCTCGTGATGGCGTTCCTGATTGCGTTCATGCACTAGCAAGGCCCATAATGCCGGGGCTTGATGGCCCCTGGTGCTCGTTCCTTCCTTCTTCTTCACGGCTGCCTCGACGGTGGCGATGCTTGCTCTGATGGCGGCGCTTTTGATCACGCGCTTTCCGAGTCGGCGCCATCGCGCGTTTGCGGCGCTGCTTGCTCTCCAGTGCGCCCGGAACGTGGCCTGGATGCTCTCCGAACCGGACGGCGCATGGGCGACGGCCGCCATGAACACCTTCGGCATCCTCTCCGGTGCCGCACTTGTGTGGTTTGCCCTCGTTGTCCTGTGGCCGCAGCGCGCCAAGTGGCAAGGGTTCAGCCTCGCGGGCATCGTCGTGGCCACCACCGCCCTCGTGGCCACGGATCTGCCCCCCGGTCCCCTGGCCGACGCATTTCTGCCCCTGAGCGCCTTGGCCGCGGTGGCCTTCGCGTTGCAGTCGGCAGTCAGCCGTGGCCAGCACGCGGCGAGCCTGGCCATCCTTGCGGTTGCCACGGCCGTCTACCCTGCGTTCTACGCGTCCGTGCGCTTGCAGGCATCGCCCCCGGTTTCGAGCCTCGCGGATGCCTTGACAGTCGTCGCCTACCCCTGGGTCGCGGCCGTGGGATGCGCGGCGGTCGCGCTCATCTTGTTCTTCCGGCCCCCGACCCCGGCAAACCATGCGCGGGCGTACCCGGCCGCCATCTTTGGCGCCGCCGGCATCTCCGGCACGTGGGCCATTGCGCCTTGGAATCCAGACTTGTTCTTCTTCTTGGCTTTCTGGCGCCTGGTCTCCGTCGCGCTCATCGGATACGCGCTGCTTCGGCACCACCTGTTCGACACGTCTGTGCGCGTCCGGCAATCCGTGGCACGCTCCGCGATCGCCGCCTTCATGGTCACCGTCGTCTTTGGCGTGACCGAGGCCGCCGTGGACGCCATCGAGGTCGCGACAGGGTCCAAGATGGTCGGCGTGCTGGGAGCAAGCTTCGTGTTCCTGCTTCTTGTGCCCTTGGAACGTTGGGCAGACCGCATCGCCCGCGGGCTCCACGACAACCGGCCGCTGGAGACGCTGGAAAAGGACGAACGGGCGGCGCTGTACCGCGACCAAGTGGTTCTCGTCTGGGCGGATGGCACCATGGGTCGCAAGGAGCGCGCCCTTCTGGACCACTTGCGCGAACGCATGCGCGTGAGCCTCACGGAAGCCGCGCGCATCGAGCAGGATGTCTTGCGGCATGCGGCCCATCTTAAGTAGCCCCAAGCGGTTCAACTCGCATGCGTTGGGTGGTCTTGCTCTTCGTTCTGTCTGTCTTCGCGGTGCCGGCCTCGGCAAGCACCTGCCATCACGGATCGTCCTGGACCTGCCCGACGGCGCCCATGGATCCTCCGGTGCTCAAGCAGATCGGCGTCTACGCGCCCGTTGGAAGCTATGACGTGTGGGCAGCCGCCCACTTGGGCCTGCAGAACCCCGCGGGCAACGCCACGACGCCCACCGTGGTCGGCGACTCCCCGTTCGTGGTGCAATTTCGCATCGAGGGCGACAGTGGCGTGGATTACCTCATCGAGGTCGTCGGCAAGCCAGCTTTCGTCACGGCCGAAACCATGCGCGCCCAAGGCACGCACACGGGATCAACCAACGTGCTCATGCGCTTCTATGCAGAACCCGCCACCCTGACCTCGATGGAAGAGCTGGAATTCGTGGTGACGATCATGTCGGACGCGGGCACACTGCGCGTTCCCGTGGCGTTCACCGCCCCGAGCACCAATGAAGCGCCCCTGCCGCTTCTTGCGCCGGTGCTCCTGGCGGCGGCTGCCTTGCGTCGGCGCTGACCCGTGGCCCTTTATGGGGGCCCGCAGTGGCGGACCCAGTGACAGCCGAGGAGCCGTTTCTTGAGGATGAGAAATTCCATGATGAATGCGGGATTGTCGGCATTGCAGCGGGGCGACCGGT
>JBFKLD010000169.1:0-3235 GCA_041630755.1 Thermoplasmatota archaeon | reverse complement strand
CCGGGGCCGCGGCCGAAGGCCTTCGAAGCTGCACGATGGCGTGTACCGCCGCAGCCAGCAAGATGATTGTTGCCAGGTAGGCCAGCCAGAGGCCGGGACCCATGCCGAAGGCGTCCGGGTCCTGCACCAAGTCCCCGAACGGGCCTTCCTTCTCGACGGCCGCCTTGGCGGTCGCCCCGCCTTGCACGAGGCCCGCACCGGTGGCCACCAGCATGGCCGCCAAGATCGCCGTCAGGGGCTGGCTGAGGCGCCATGGCGTGCGCACGGCAGAGAGGGCCACCACGGTTCCCGCCAGCACGAGCGGGGCTCCGACGCGCAGGACCTCGATGCCGGCCTTGCCGTCTTGGCTGTCCAAGCTGTAGGGCACATGGAAGATCGGGCACGGCGCGTCGCCGACGAGCGTCCGCGTGAAGTAGAAGAGATGGAAATCGGCCTTTGCGGCCTGCCCGCTGCATCCTTGGATGCTGAAGTTGCCTTCCGCCTCGTACCCGGCCCACGGCACCACCAAGGATATGGCAAGCAGCGCCACGGCGGCGGGCACGAGGACCCGCATCATCGGCGGTATCCTCCGGGCATCAAGCCCAGAATGCCGCCGACCAGAAAGAGCGCCGCGCCGGCGCCGAGGAAGATCAGTCCAAGACCCGGCCAGGGTCCATTGGTGGCCCAGTCGAGGGTCGCGTCAACAATCTCCTTCTTGAATGCGGATCCCGCGCCGGAGATTCCGGCCCACAGCACGATGCCGGTGGCGGCGGCCGCTGGCAGGACGAGGATGTTCACGACGCCTCCGATGATGCCCACGGCGGGGTGCGTGTAGCGGCCGACCAGGACCAAGATCAAGCCAAGGATGCCCAAGCCGAACGAGGACCAGACGAGGGTTCCTGCAAGGGATGCTTCGGCCGCCCCGGACACCCCTTTCTGGCGCAGGGTTTGCCACGTGCGGCTCGTTTCATCGGCCGTCGCGGTGCCATTCTCCTCGCGCTCCCACGAGCGGCTTTCCCGGTACATGGACCAGGTGACGCGCTCATGGTGAGTGAAGCAATCCGTTTCGGAGCCTTGGCAGTCGCTCTGCGCGCCCGTCATGCTGCCTGCCGGCACGAACAACGCGACGATGAGGCAGCCGAGGCCAAGGATGCTCAGGACAAGGCTTGCGATGCTCAGACCACGCACAGCCTTCCAGATTCGCGCAGGTTTAGGAGGTTTCGGGCGGCTTCCGGGTGAGCGTGCCTCGCAGCTCGGGCTTGATGCCCTTGCGCACTTGGCGCAGGATGCCGAGCTTGCGCGTCTAGGTGCGGATGGTTCCGCTGGTCAGCAAGCAGCGCACCGCCGTGTCGGGCAGCTCCATGCTTTCGATCGCACGGCGCAGGGCTGCCGCGTGGGTGTGCGGGGCGCGCGCGATGCCGTGCGGGAACGCGAAGCGGGTCAGCTCCAGCCGCGGAACGCCAGCCTTCTTGAGGGATTCCTTGACGGGATGGCGGCCGACCGGCGGGCCGTCCAGTTCGAACGCAACGTAGCGCCACCGCGTGGTGCCCGGCTTGCTCATCGGTCCCGCTCCGCGGCCTTCGCCAAGCGATTCAGCGTGCGGTTGCGCCGTTGGCTCTGCTGGAACGAACGCAGGCTCACGCCCACGGGGGCCAGCAGGGACACGGGGATCGCAGCGGCCAACGGCAGACCGGACCATGCAAGAAGCGCCAGCACCGGTGCGGCGCTTGCAAACAGGAAGACGATCGCAAAGAACGGAAGAAAGGGCTTGCTTGCTTCCGCGATGAGCTGCTTCTTCTCCTCCAACGTGAAGGATTCCGCTTCGGCCGTGAGGGGGCGGCCCTTGGCGGCAAACGCATGCCGAACCGCTTCGAGTGCGCCCTTGTAGCCGGCGCTCTCGCGCTGCCATGCTTGGAACCGCGTCGGCGTGAACCGCACCGTCTCCACCTTCCCGTCAGGCGCCTCGAGGGCCAACCCCATCTGCGTCACCTTGCCGTCGCTGCTGGCAAACGGGCTCACGAAGGCCCCCGTCACGTCGTAGAATGCCGGGTACACCGCCGCCAGGTCGTCCCATGCCACAAACGGCTTGCGCCAGCGGGCCACGAGTGGCCGGCTCGGGTAGATGCCCTCCATGGTGATGCGCGTCGGACTCGGAGCCATGGTGATGTACCACAGCAACGTGAGCAGGAACGGCATGGCGTAGATGGCGTACAGACTCGGCTTGTTCTCCCGAAGGAGATTCTCGAGGCTTCCGGTGCCAAAGACGAAGGCAAAGAGGATGAGGCCAGCGTAGACGATCGGGTGCGCGCGGGGCGGGTGATAGACGTACAGCTCGCCTTCGGGCATCAGCTGAGCGACACGATGGCTTCCGCGAGGTCGCCGTTGCTGGCTTCGAGTGCCTTGCGCACGTCCTCTTCGGAGGCGCCGGTCTGCTCCATCACCATCGCGACATCCTCGGCGGACGCAACGAGCTTGACTTCGTGCTCCTGCACCTTGGGCTTGCCCTGGATGGTCCACGTCTCGCTGCCTTGGGCGCGCATGACGCTGACGCCGCAGTTTGTGAACACGTAATCCTTGGTTGGCGTGCGCACAACCACTTCCTGGACATCGTCGATGTCTTCGACGTTGATGCCCAGCTTCTTCATCATCATGGACATTTGGCGCGGGTCCATCCCGCCGCCCATCCCGGGGAGCATGGGTCGTTGCCACACCCTTTGTATGCTTGACCCTTTTCCCGGGCGTGGACGCCCTTCCCTTGAAGGAATTCCGTCGCCTCGACCTCAATGCCGAGGAGCTTGGCGTGCCTGTGGCGGCCCTCATGGAGGCCGCTGGCACGGCGCTTGCTGATGCCGCAGAGAAGATGCGTGCCAAAGGCCCGGCCGTGTTCCTTTGCGGCAAGGGCAACAATGGCGGTGACGGATATGCCGCGGCAGCGATGCTGGCCAAGCGTGGCGTCCCCGTCCGTGTGGTGGCCTTGGAGGAGCCGCAGGGTTTGGCGGCCACGTGGCGGGATGCGGTTCCCCCGGAGGCCATCGTGCATTGGGGCGACCATGAGGGGGATGCGGGCGTTGTCGTGGATTGCTTGCTGGGCTCCGGCGTCCGGGGAAAGCCGAGGCCGCCCTACGACGAAGCCATTGTCTGGATCAACGGCAAGAACGCGCCGGTGCTCAGCTGCGACGTGCCAAGCGGTTTTCTGACAGAGCTTGCCGTGCGCCCCGACCGGACCCTGACGTTCCACGCCGCCAAGGAAGGCATG
>JBFKLD010000168.1:0-3302 GCA_041630755.1 Thermoplasmatota archaeon | reverse complement strand
TCGGGGTCCGCAAGGAAGTGGTCCTCGGCCGCTTGCGGGAAGAATGGAAATCCATCCACGCGCACCGTTTCGTCAATGGCGCCTAAGCTCTCGTACACGGCTTCTTCGATGGCGCTTCCGGCAGAATCGCCGGTGACCAGAGACGCACTCACAATGGCTGTCCCGATCATGAGGCCCGCGATGACGGTGGCCGTCTGCCGGGGCCGCCGCTGGACGTTGCGCACGCCCATGCGCCAGAGCACCGGGCGCCGCCAGGCTTGCCAGCCGAGCACGGCGCTGACGGCTGCCACGGCTGCGAGCATCCAGAGGGCCCAACTCATCGTCGCTTGTGCTCCCGCACGATGCGGCCGTCAGCCATGTGCACGGTGCGGTGGCATTGCTTGGCAACGTGCGGGTCGTGGGTGACGATGACGTAGGTCTGGCCAAGCTCTTTGTTGAGCCGCAGCAGCAGCTTGAGGACCTCTTCGCCATTTTCGGTGTCGAGGTTGCCGGTGGGCTCATCGGCCCAGACGATGGCGGGATTGTTCACCAGGCTGCGGGCAATGGTGACGCGCTGCTGCTGTCCGCCGGAGAGTTCCTTGGGTTTGTGGTCGCCAAAGTCTGCCAGCCCGACCTGCGCGAGGCTCGTGGCTGCCCGCTGGCGTGCTTCTTTCGGGTCGACGCCCGACACGAGGAGTGGCAGCTCGACGTTTTCGAGGGCGGTGAGCACGGGCAGGAGGTTGAAGCTCTGGAACACGAAGCCCATGCGGCGGGACCGCAATTTGGTGCGCTGCTTGTCGCCAAGTTTGGCCAAGTCTTTGCCTTCGATGCGCACGGCGCCGGCCGAGATGTCGTCCAAGCCGCTCAAGCAATTCAGGAGCGTCGTCTTTCCGCAGCCGCTTGGGCCCATGACGGCCACCATCTCGCCGGGTTGCACTGCAAGGTCCACGCCGCGCAGGGCTTCGACGCGCAGGCGTCCCGTCTCGTAGACTTTGGTGAGTCCTTGCGCTTCCACGATGGCCACAAGGGCCGGAGTCCCGGGCCCGTTAAGCGTTCTTCGCGAAGCGGAGCCAGAGGCTTTCGACCCACGGGGGCCAGTCGTCGCGGCGCATGATGGCGACCATGCTGGCCATGCCGAGGAGCACGAGGTTGGTGATGATCTGCGTCCACTCGGCGTGGATGGCGTGGGTGATCATGGCCCCCACCATGAGGGCGCCGATGACCTTGACGGCGTAGAACATCGACTTCGGGTGCCAGATGGCCAGCGCGGCCGCCACTTCGAAGACGCCCACCGCGTAGGAGACCCAGAGGGGGTAGCCCCATGCGAGGAAGTTGGCGACCGAGGTGTCTGGGAAGGCCAGCTTGCTCGCTCCTGCGGCCATGAATGCCACACTGACAATGGCCGTGAGGGCCCAGGCGAGCTTGCCTGCCATGAGCTTACATTTGGATAGTCTGGGTTTAACGATTGGCATCCGGGGCCGACGATGATCCGCCTTTGGCCGGGTCGGACGCTGCCTGTGAATCCCCCGACCGCGGGGCTCATGGCTTTGTTAGGGGCCCCTGAGCGCCGTTCAGGTGGTGCACACCAAGCGCGCCGCTTCCTCGGCCCGTGCCATCACGGCTTGCGGGTCGAGGGTGTGGAACTTTTCCCCTTCCTTCAGCAACTTGCCATGCACGATTGTTGCATGCACATCCCGGCCATCCGCCGCATAGACAAGGTCGCTCACGACGTCATGGCGCGGCGACAGCTGCGGCCGGCGGAAATCCACCAAGATCAGATCCGCCGTCGCCCCCGGCTCGATGCGTCCTAGATCGGGACGCTTCAGGGCGTCGGCGCCATCACGCGTCGCCATGTCCAGCACTCGCTGCGCCGGCATCACCGTCGCATCCCAGCGATGCTGCTTCTGGACAAGCGCGGCGAACTTCATCGTCTCGAACATGTCGGTCGAATTGTTGCTCGCGGCACCGTCCGTGCCCAAGCCAACGTTGACTCCCGCGTCATGCAACTCTGGGACTGGGCACACACCTCCCGTGGCCAGCTTCATGTTCGACACCGGACAATGGGCGACCGCAGCAGAAGCCGCCCCCATGTGGCCTACCTCTTCCTTCGTGATCCAGCCACAATGGGCAAGCACACTGAAATGGTCAAGTGCTCCCGTCTGTCGCAAGAACTCCACCGGGCGTGCGCCATGGTCCTGCTCCACCCCATGCACCTCCGTGCGCGTCTCCGAACAGTGCGTATGCAGCGGGACGTTGTGGTCGCGCGCGATGCGCGCAGCCTCCTCGTAGGTTTCCTTGTGGCACGTGTATGTTCCGTGCGGGCTGGGACAATGCGTGATGAGCGGGTCGTCACGCGTGCGCTTGATGCTCTGCTCGATGCCCTTCAGCTTCGCGTTGGCATCGCCGGCCTCCGTCTGGCCCAAGTCCACCATGCCTTCGCCACACCAACCCCGCAAGCCAGCCTCCCGCGTGGCAGGAGCAATGACCTCCTCCTCCATCCAATACATGTCGAGGAAGCTCGTCACGCCATTGGAGATCATCTCCAACAAGCCAAGGTCGGCGCCCGCCCGCATTGACTCGGCATCCAGCTTCGCCTCCGCCGGCCAGATGCGGTCCTGCAGCCACGACTCGAGAAGCATGTCGTCGCCGTAGCCGCGGAACAAACCCATCGGCACATGCGTGTGGAGGTTGATCAAGCCCGGAAGAAGGACCATGCCTTTCGCATCAATGGCATGGTCGGCCTCCACGTGCACATCGCCAACCTCCACGACACGGTGATCCTCCACGTACACGTTGCCCTCCAACACGCGCCGGCTGGCGTCCTGGGTCACGATGGTTGCGTCACGGATGAGGATGGACACAAGGGCGGCCAACGGCCCCGCACATAGAAGATGCGCCATTGCGACAACCCTTAACGCCGGGCGCTTTGAAGGGCACGTGGGCTCATGGAAAGGCCTGGTCCGGGGGGTGGGGCACAGCCCGCGTGTGCCCGCGCCCCTGCGTCACGCCGGGCAGCACGTCGCTCCTCGCCGTGCGTGGCTGGAGCCCCCCGTCGCCCAAGCGTATTGGGTGGAAGGGGAGATTGACACAATCCTTTGCATCAACAACTTCTATTCCGTGCTGTTTCCCCATGAGGATACACATGCAAACGTCCACGTGGAGCTGCGCGGGGACCACGGCGAAGTGATCCACGTCTCCACGCACACGCTCGAACCCCACGGCGTTCTGGCTCTCTCAGCTCGGGAACTGGCGGGTCGGGATGTGCTGGGGCTTGCGCTGGTATGGTTGGATGCTCCCGCGGTGCCCGCCCACAAGCTCGCCGC
>JBFKLD010000167.1:0-3333 GCA_041630755.1 Thermoplasmatota archaeon | reverse complement strand
GGCCCCAGCCGCGGCGTGCGATCGTCTGGTAGAATGCCGGCAATGCGTAGGCGCCCCACGCTGCCGTGGCTGCCAGCCCCCACGGCTCGCCAGCCACGAACCACGCCCAGCCCGTGGCACCAAATCCCCACGCGGTGAGGAAGAACGCGCTGGCCAAGAGCGCCCATGCGCGACGGTACCCGAATCCGGCGAATGCGTTCTTTTCCATGGCGCGCAGGCATTCCGGGAGCGTTTGCGCCCAGTCCGTCGTGATCGCATCCTGGCCACTACGCACGATGGTTCGGCCACCCTGGCTGCGCACCAGGCGGCCGATGCCCACGTCATCCACGACCTCCATCCGTAGCGCTTCGTGGCCCCCTCCGGCTTCGTAGATGGAGCGGCGCACCAAGTTCCAATGTCCGATGCCTGCGACTGCCCATCCGCGGCGTACCATCCACCCCGGAGCCATCGTGGCCACGCCCTGCCCGATGGCAAATTGGGCGGCTTGCCCCCAGATGGTGCGCACGCGCTGCCGGGGGTAGACCACCACGTGGTCGGCGCCGGTGGCTTCGGCTTCTCCCAAGGTGCGCGCAAGGAGTTCCCTGCCGCACACGACGTCCGCGTCCGTGAACAAGATCCACGGCGCGTCGCCTTGGCCTGCGAGATGCAGCGCGTAGCACTTGCCAAGCCAGCCCTCCGGCGCTTGGGCATCCACGATGCGAAGCCGCGGGTGTTCGATGCCTTCCAGGATGGCGCGCGTCGCGTCCGTGCTTGGGCCTTCTCCTACGCACACGGCCGGTTCCGCGGACTGTTGGAGCATGGCGTGTGCTGCTGCCGCCACGTGCTGCTGTTCGTTGCGCGCGGCCATGGCCACGTGGACGTCTGCCGTGCTTGGAGGTGCGAGCAGCGGAGGCGTGGTGGCCAGTGCAGCAAGGATCCAAAGTGTGTAGAGGATCCAGAACGCGGCGGTGCTGAACAAGATGTATGCCAGCACAGACGTGGATGTGCGGGTGGGATTAAGGAGCATCCGTGCTGTCGCCGGACGTGAAGGGCTACCATCGCGCCTGGCGCGTTCTCACGCCCATGTGGCGCCGGGCATTTTCCGTCCGCGTCCACGGCGCGTTGCCCGGTGGGCCCGCCGTGCTTGTGGCCAACCACGCGAGCGTGGTGGACCACTTTGCAATGGCGTGCATCACGCCCCGTTTCATGGCGAACCTTGCCCACAAGGAAGCCATGGAGCATCGCATCGCCGGACCGATGCTGCGGTCGCGTGGGTGCATTTCCGTCGCCCGGGGGGGCGGCGACGAGGCGGCGATGGCGCAAGCCACGGCCGTGCTGGGTGCAGGGCATCTTGTCTGTCTCTATCCTGAGGGAGATTGGAGCCCAGATGGGCGCGTCCATCGCTTCCACACCGGCGCTGTGCGCATTGCGCAGGCTGCCGCCGTGCCCCTCGTGCCCGTGGGGCTGCGGGGCCCGCATGCGCTGCGGCGCGGCAAATGGTTCCGCACGGGCCCGGTCGAAGTCCACATCGGCGACCCCGTGCTGGCGGAAGGGGAACCTAGAAGGCTCGCCAACCGGCTCCAGGTGATGGTGGCCACACTCGCCGAGCAGGAAACCGCGGAGGCGTACGCCCATGGCTGACGTCGGGACACTGATGGCTTGGTCTGCGCGCCACCCTTGGCGTGTGCTGGGCGCCGCGGCGGGACTCTCGGTCGTGGCAGTGGCGATCCTGCTCTTTGTCCCCCCGGAAGTCGAGACCGACATTCAAGCCGGGACGTTCCCCGAGGGCCATCCGCAAGCGGAGGCGTTTCGCGCCTTGCGCGCCGAAGTGGCAGGCATCAACAGCGAACTGGTGTACCTGGAGCTCCGAGGGGATGCGCGTGGGCCCAACGGCCCAGTGACCAACGTCACGGACCAGCAAGCATCGATCGTCATCGACGAGATGTTCCATTACATTGACGCGCGGTTCTTGGAAGAAACGGGCCAAGACAAGGTCATTGCTTACACGGGCTACCCGTACCTGCTCAAGCTGGTCCATTCCTACTTTCCGTACGGCAGCTACGAAGTGCCACGCGACCCGGATCAGTACAACGCCGCAGCCAGCGTGCTGGCCAGCACGGATGACGGCTCGTTGGACTTCTACTTCAGCGACGACTACCGCAGCACGGTCTTCTCCATCGTGTACGATCCGGCAGGCGACAAGGCTGCCACGGCGGGCCTCATCAACGAACTCATCGCGGAGTACCGCGAGCTGCCCGTGGGTCCGGGCAAGTCTGCGGATCTGTGGAAGGACGAATACACGGATGGGTGGGGAATCCAGAGCTGGATCTACCGCGTGGATGAGTCTGTCGAGCAAGACATCCGTGTCCTGGTGCCGGTTGTCCTTGCGTTCCTCGGCCTGGTTCTGTGGTGGACCTTCCGCAGTCCACGGCGCGCCCTCAGCGCGTTGCTTGTCGTCGGAGCCGTCCAAGTCTGGACCTTGGCGGCCATGACCTTGGCGGGTCTGCCCATCGGCTTCATCTCGATGGCGCTCTTTCCACTGCTTCTTGGTGTGGGTGTGGACTATGCCATCCATGTCCAGCATGAAGCCATGATCGAGCGTGGGCGCCTGCCCCTCGCGCAGGCCTTGGAGGCCACGGGGCGCAAGGCGGGTGCGGCGCTCACGGTTGCGACGGCGACCACCATCTTCGGCTTCCTCATCATCATGGCCAGCCGAAGCCCCATGATCGTTCAGGTGGCCACGGCCACGGTCATCGGCATGGCGTTCGTGTGGGTGGCCGCGCTGACCGTGCTGCCTGCGCTGATCGCCCTCATGGACACTGCGCGGCCCCAGAAGGAATTCAAAGCGCCCGAAGTGTTTGCGCGGGGGGTGAGCCGCCACCGCGTCGTGGCCGGGTTGGTGGCGCTTGCGATCGTGGGTGTCTCCATCCCTTACGCGATGGAAACCAGCTATGCCATCGAGACCGTGCAGGGGAATCTTCCGACCAAGCCCGAAAAGAGTCACATGCTCGTCATGTACGAGCGCTTCGTCGAGAAGATGGAAGCCTCTGGTCAAGAGATGTTCATCCATCAAGGGGATCTGACTTCTCCGGCCGTCATGGAAGACATCATCCAGGTGCACCTCGCGATGGAGGATCAGGGCTTCTTTGGCGGAGTGCTCAGCTTGCCGTTCGTGATCGATCTTCATCAGGCCCTGAGCGGGGGCCAATTGGGTCCTGCGGCCATCATCCCGGAGACGGTGATTGGCCAAGTCGATCCGCCGGAGCGGTTTGCGCGGGTGCGGGAACTGGATCAGCAAGGATTGCGCGATGCGTTGGATGCGATGTGGCAAGATGAACGCTGGACGGTGCTCGT
>JBFKLD010000166.1:0-3354 GCA_041630755.1 Thermoplasmatota archaeon | reverse complement strand
TGTACCTGATGGGAGCGACCTACACGACGGGCCAAGTCCTCTTTGTGGACGGCGGCAGGCACCTTGGGCGGTGGCACCGGTGAGTGACCAGATCCTCATCCGGGAGCTCGAGGCCGACTGCATCATCGGCGTGTTCCCCAAGGAGCGCGTGGCAACGCAGCGCGTCCTGGTAGATCTGGTGCTGGATGTGGACACACGCGCCGCTGCCGCATCCGACGACTTGGCAGACACGTTGGACTACAAGGACCTCAAGGACCGCATCGTGGCGTCCGTGGAAGCCTCCTCGTTCCAGCTCATCGAAACGCTTGCTCAGCACGTGGCCACGCTTTGCTTGGCCGAAGCGCGCGTGGAGCGTGTGCAAGTGACCGTGGACAAACCCGGAGCATTGACGGGAGCCAAGAGCGTCGCCATCTCCATCGTGCGACCATGAGCACACGTGTCTACGTGGGTGTGGGCAGCAACATCGACGCACGCACGCACGTGCTTTCGGGCCTCCGGAGGTTGGACGAGGCAGGCCCCATCGTCGCCATGAGCCCATTCTGGAGGACGACCCCCATCGACCGACCGGAGCAGGAGGATTACGTCAACGGCGTCGTGGCGCTGGAAGGCAACCCCGACGATTGGTGGCCCACTCTGCGCATCATCGAGACGGCGGAAGGCCGGGTGCGCACGGACGATGCCTACGCGGCGCGGACCCTGGATCTGGACATCATCGCCTACGAGGAAGGTGGCCAGCTGGCCGTGGAGCCGGAAGCCCGCACGCGGCCCTGGCTGCGGCATGGATTGGCGCTGCTTGCAGGCCTTGAGCCTGATGCGCGCGATCCGGGGCCCTTGGTGGAGTGGGCAACGTTGGACGCTGTGCGCGCGCAAAGCGACTAAAGCCGCCACTTGCGATAGCCGTCTGTGAGCGAATTGGCAAACGCGCCCGCGTTCGAGATCGAAGCCGCCGTCAGCGGCGTCAAGGTCGGCCCAACCGGCCACAAGCAAGTGCTGGTCTTCCACGGCCCCAAGACCTCGGATGCCCCCAAGCAGGTGGGCAAAGCTGTGCGCGCCGCGCACCCGGACGCGAAGGACGTGCGCGTAGCCAACATTGTGGACCTGCGCTCGATGAGCGGCATGTGGCAGAAGGTGGCCAACGCCTCCATCAAGAGCACCTACGAGAAGATGGCCGCCAAGGTCACCTTGGGTGCCCCAGAAGACTACGTGATCATCTGCCCCGACTGGGACGGCAGCGTGGCAACCGCGTTCGGCTTTGACGACCCGAACAAGAACCCGGCTGCGGTTGTGGTGGCCGAGGACGGCTCGGTGGTGGGCGTCGCTGCCGAGGGCGACTTGGCTGAGCAAGTGCTGGCGTGGCTCTGACGCGCCACCTTTTATGGCCATGTTCGGTCTTCACCTGAACATATCATGCGTGACACGTACGTCGTCGGAATTGGGATCACCAAGTACGGCAAATCAAGCCTGCACGCCCGCGAAATGATGACGGTGGCCGCCGAAGCGGCCATCGAGGACGCAGGCATCGACCCGAAGCAGCTGGGAAGCGCATTCTTCGGAAACGCATTCGGAGTCGCCGAGAAGCAAGGACACCTGGGCCCGCTCATCATGACGGCCCTCGGCGTCCCTGAGGTGCCCGCGACAGTCATGGAAACCGCCTGCGCCAGCGGTGGCACAGCGTTCCATCACGGTGTGCGCGAAGTGGCCGGCGGCTTCAGCGACGCCGTCCTTGTCGGTGGCGTCGAACGGGTGAGCATGCTCGACACGCTCACGGCGACGACGTACTTCGCCTACGGTTCGGACTACACGTTCGAAGGCGGCAACGGATGCAGCTTCCCCGGATTGTACGCAACCATGGCACGCGGGTACTTCGACCGGTACGGCGCGACGGAGGAGGACCTGGCGGCTGTGGCCATCAAGAACCACAAGAACGCCGTCCACAACCCGATGGCCCACCTGCAGAAGGAGATCACCATGGAGGACGTCATGGGCTCCATGAAGGTGGCCGACCCGCTCAAGCTCTACGACGCCTGCCCGTTCTCGGACGGCGCAGCCGCGGCCATCGTGTGCGACGAAGCGACGGCCAAGAAGCTCACAGACACGCCCATCAAGGTCGAGGCCACGCAGCGCAGCGGCAGCATTGCCAGTCTGCACGACCGGCAAGACCTGACCACGATCCCGGGCACTGTCCGCGCCGGCAAGGCGGCACTCGCACAAGCGAAGCTTGACGTCAGCGACATCGGGCTCTTCGAGGTCCATGACTGCTTCACAATCGCCGAAGTCGTGGCCAGCGAAGATCTGGGAATCTTTGGCCGCGGCGAAGGCGCGAAGGCCGCCGTGGAGGGCTTGACGCATGTGGATGGAAAGCACCCAATCAATGCCAGTGGCGGCTTGAAAGCCAAAGGCCACCCGGTGGGCGCCACCGGTGCGGGCCAGATCGTGGAAGCAGTGGAGCAGCTGCGCGGCGATGCCGGCAAGCGCCAAGTGGACGACCTCGAACACGTGATGACGCACAACGTGGGAGCCACAGGCGGAACCGTTGTCGTCAACATCCTCGGGAGGGCCTGATGCTCGCCAAGTCCCCCGCCATCAGCATGGCAGAGCAGAAGGAAGCGCTGCGCGATGGCAAGATCGTCGGCACCCGGTGCACGAAGGACGGATACGAGCAGTTCAGCCCGATGCTTCGGTGCCCCCAATGCGGTTCCACTGAATTGGAGAAGAAAGAATTCAGCAGCACCGGCAAGGTGGTCAGTTACACCATCCAGTCGGTGGCGTCCGAGCAATTCCTGAACGAGACGCCGTTTGCGTTTGCCATCATTGACCTAGACGATGGACCGAAGGTGAGCGGATGGATCCCCTGGATCAGCCGCCCCAGCGACTTGCCAATGGGCGCGCACGTCACCTACGTGCCGAGCTACAAGCCCGGAATGCAGTTCGAGAAGCTCTGACCCCAAGGGGACTCGCCCGTCGGGGAAGAAGCCGCTTCTCCCCTTGCGCTCCACCGCCTCCATCGCGCTGCGTCCCTAGCGCCATGGTTGAAGTGGAACGCCGCTGACAAGGATGCGAATGCGCGCGATTCTCGTTTCCTTGCTGTTGGCATCGGCAGCCTTGGCCGGTTGTGCCTCGGAGCCCGAAGAGATCGCGTCCGGCGAGGACGCCGAGGATGCTTCGACATCGGCGGCTCCTTTGCAGATGGCAGGTCCCGCCGGCTGGGAAAGCTCGCCAAGCGAGGATGCAAAGGATTCCGAGAGCGCTGGATCATCCGCGGAGCCTGAGCCAAGCAAGAGCCAAGAAGCTCCGTCGAAGCCGCAAGGCAATCCGTATGGCAGGCCCAGCGGCGATGAAGGCGGCGATCAGGCG
>JBFKLD010000165.1:0-3413 GCA_041630755.1 Thermoplasmatota archaeon | reverse complement strand
GGGGCGAAATCCTCGTACTACGTGGACGTCAAACTAGCCATGACTGACCCTGCGACGCTTGCCGCGATCGCCGAAGGGATGGCCAAGATCGCTGCCGAGCACGGTCCGTTCGACGCCGTGGCGGGGATGGAGCTGGGCGCCGTGCCCATCGCCACCGCCGTCAGCCTCGAAGCCAACCTGCCGCTTCTGATCGTCCGCAAGGGCGAACGCAAGCACGGAACCGGCAAGCGCATCGAAGGCCGCGACCCGTCCGGCAAGCGCGTCTTTGTCGTTGAAGACGTCACCACCAGTGGTGGAAGCACCCTCGAGGCGGTCAAGGTCCTGCGCGAAGCGGGCGCCGAAGTCACGACCGCAAGCGTCGTCGTGGACCGCGCAAGCGGCGGCGAAGAGCTTCTGGCCGACGCCGGCGTCACGCTGCACCCCCTGTGCCGTGCGGAAGAGCTTCTCAAGATGGCGGAGGCCCAATGACCCGCGTCCTTCTGGTTGGCGGCGGTGCCCGCGAGCACGCCATGGCAGCAGCCCTTTGCCGCAACCCTGACGTGGAGCTGCACGTCGTCATGAAGCACCGCAACCCCGGCATCGGCAAACTTGCCACCGGCATCCTGCTCCACGACGAAACTGACATCGAGACCGTCGTTGCCTTCGCCGTCGGGCAGGAAGTCACGCTTGCCGTCATCGGCCCCGAGGCCCCGGAAGAGAAGGGCCTCAGTGACGCCCTCTGGGATGCCGGCATCCCGTGCGCCAGCCCTAAGAAGGCCGCGGCCCGCATCGAGACGGACAAGACGTTCATGCGGGAGCTGATGGACCGTCACGACGTTCCCGGCCGCCTCGGTTTCCACCCCTTCCATGAGCTTGAGCCTGCCCTGGCCTTCCTCGACGAGCATGGCCCCAAGTGGGCGATCAAACCCGTCGGCCTCACCGGCGGCAAGGGCGTCCAAGTCTACGGCGACCACTTCACCAGCGTCGAAGGCGCCAAGAAGTACGTCACCAGCATCTTCGAAAGCGGCGCCGGCGGAGGCGCTCTGCAGTTCGAGGAGCTGGCCGTCGGCGAAGAATTCACTGTCATGGGCTTCACGGACGGCACCACCGTGCTGCCGATGCCCGCCATCCAGGACCACAAGCGCCTGAAGGAGAACGACCAGGGCCCGAACACGGGCGGCATGGGCAGCTACAGTCAAGCAGACGGGCTGCTGCCGTTTCTGACCAAGGGCGAGTACGACGACGGCGTGGACATCCTCCAGGCCCTCGTGGATGCCCTGCGCGCCGACGGCACCCCGTACGTCGGCGCCATCTACGGCCAATTCATGCTCACCGCAGACGGCCCCCGCGTCATCGAAGTCAACGCGCGCTTTGGCGACCCCGAGGCGATGAACGCGCTTCACTTGCTGGAGACAGACTACCTCATGCTCCTGCAAGCCATGGTGGATGGCGAATTGGCCCAGCGCAAGGCTGCCTTCCGCAAGGCGGCCACCGTGGTCAAGTACGCGGTTCCGCGCGGCTACGGCGACGGCAAGCCCACGCCCGGCCACCCCGTGGCCGTGGACCTGGAGGCCATTGAGGAGCTCGGAGCCACCGTCTACTTCGCCAGCATCGAAGAGCACGACGATGGGCGCCTGACGACGCTCACGAGCCGCACGCTCGGGGTGCTTGGTGAAGCCGAGACCCTGAGCGATGCCGAGCGCATGGTGGAAGCAGCGCTCTCCCACATCGACTCCGACGCTCTCATCGTCCGCCACGACATCGGCACCGCGCCTCTCATCGAGAAGCGCATCCATCACATGAAGTCGGTCCGGAGCGCCTGATGGACACACCGACTGCCGTGTACTTCGTCGGCACCGCCGGCGCTGGCAAGACCACGATGCTTGCAGCCTACGACCAGTGGTGCCGCCAGCACGGCTTGAGCACGGTCACGATCAACTTGGACCCGGGTGCCGAAGAGCTGCCCTACGAGCCCGACATCGACATCCGGGACAAGATCAATCTCAGCGACATCATGGCTGAGCATGGCCTTGGCCCCAACGGTGCCCAGATTGCTGCGGCGGACTTGATCGCGCTAGACTTGCCCGATCTGATCGAGGACGTCAACACGTTCCGCGCCGACCAGATCTTGATCGACACGCCCGGCCAAGTGGAGCTGTTTGTCTTCCGCCACGCGGGCAAGATCCTCGTCGAGAACCTGAACCCCGGCCGCAGCGTCATCGCGTACCTTCTCGACCCCTTCCTCGCGCGCACGGCCACTGGATTTGCCAGCCAGATGATGCTGGCCGCCACGACCATGTTCCGCTTCCAAGAGCCCATGACGTTCCTCCTTTCGAAGGCGGACGTCATGGACGAGCAGAGCCTCCAAACGGTCCTGAGCTGGGCGGCCGACACGGAGGCGCTCGAGCAGGACATCGTCGGCGAGGAACCGAGCATGCAGCGTGAATTCGCCGCCGACATCACCCGCGTGCTGGAGAACCTCGGCGTGGAGAACACGCTCGTGCCGATCAGCAGCACCGAGAACATGGGCTTCGACGACCTGTATGCGATGCTGCAGCAGAGCGTCGGTCAAGCAGAAGAGTCCACGCCCGAGTTCGACACATTCCTTGGCCAAGGCCAAGAGAACCCCGAATAGGCGCTGCTTGGAAACGGGTTCACCGCTCGAGGAAGTCCTTGCCCTCTTCGCGAAGCTGAGCAATGACCTTCTTCGCGGCCTCTTCTTCGCCCGTGGCGCGCAGGATGATGTAGCCGCGGTGCGGGTAGCTGCCGATCGTGACGTCGGGGTGCGCGGCTTCGAGTTTGCACAGAGTTTCGTAGAAGCGGGACTCCTCGGTGTACAGCTTCAGCTCCTCGACGTGGGGCGGGGCGCTGCCTTCTAACCGGGGCGCCACGGATTCATCGAACATGCGCTCGAATTCCCGTGGCACGCCGGGCAGCGTGAACAGCATCACGTTGTTCGTGTGCGTGATTGCGCCCAAGCAGGTGCCGACGTGGTTGGGCATCGGCTCGGCGCCCCGTGGAAGCATCGCCATCTTGATGTGCCCGCCGTTTGGCGTGGGGCTGCTCAAGTAGCCCCGCTCGTGGCCACGCTTGACTTGCTCCTCCATCCAGGCTTTGTTGGCGTCGGTGAGCTCGAGCTCGACGCCGATGGCGCGCGCCAATCCTTCCATGGTCCGGTCGTCGGGCGTGGGTCCGAGGCCCCCACTCGTGATGATGTAGTCGAGGCCGAGGTCGTGGATGAAGCGGTGGGCCGTTGTGGCGATGTCCATCACTTCGTCCGTGATGGTCTCCACGCGCGCAAGCTCCACGCCCATCGCTTTGAGCCGTCCGGCCAGCCAATGGGTGTTGGTGTCTTGCGTGTGGCCGGCGAGGATCTCGTCGCCAATGATCATGAGGCCTAGGCGCTTCATGCGAACGCCTCGACGAGGGCGGCC
>JBFKLD010000164.1:0-3441 GCA_041630755.1 Thermoplasmatota archaeon | reverse complement strand
TGCGCGTGCTTGGCGCCAACGCCGGTGGCCGCGACTGGGGCGTGCTGACCACGCGTCCGGGACAGCTGAGCAACGACTTTTTTGTGAACCTGCTGGACATGGGCACGCAATGGAAGGCCGCCGACCCGGGAGCCCACGGCTTCTTGGGCCTCGACCGTGCCACCGGTGCGCACAAGTGGACCGCCACCCGCGTGGATCTGGTCTTTGGATCCAACGCACAGCTGCGCGCATTGGCCGAAGTGTACGCACAAGATGACAACCAAGCCAAGTTCGTGGACGATTTCGTGGCGGCGTGGGCGAAGGTCATGGACGCCGATCGGTTCAGCTAGCCACGATCACGTTCTCGAAGTCAAACAGTGTCCGCCGCAGCCACGGGTCGAGCACTTCCTCGCCTTCCAAGCGGAAGCGCCCTGCCGGCCGCGTCAGTTCCCACACCGCGTGGACGCCCTCGAAAGTGATCTTGGCAAGCTCAGGGTGGGTGCGCCACCAAGCAGCCATGTCCACCGTCATGAGGATGGGGATGCGGTGCCTTCGCGTCAGGTCTTTGAGGTGCCGCACGGCATACCGGACCATGTCTTCCTGCTCCCAGTCCGCCAGCTCGTCCGTGGAGAAGAGGCGGTCGAAGGGAGCCACGACCACGAGGGAGGCATCCACTTCGACGAGCTTGGCGTCGAGGTGCTTGGTGAGCACGGCGTCCCATTGGAAGGGTGTCATGCAGCGCTTGACAAGCACCCGTTGGGCGCCATCTTCCGCACTGTGGCCGCGTGTGAGATTCACTTCGGCAAAGTCGTAGGGGTTGAAGCCGTGCTCGCCGTCGCACCAGAGCACACTGCGTTCGTCGGCGTGCAGCGCTTCGTGGACAAGTTCTTGCAAGAAGGCGCGCGCGTCGTGGCGTTGGCCGGAAACCAAGCTCAGGCCCGGTTCAAGCAGCCGCGACCACATGCTGCATCCCGAATCCGGCCAGCGTCTGCTGTCCGGGGCTTTCATGGAAGTTGCTCAGGCGCACGCCCACAAGGCGCACGGCGCGCCCATCCATGAGCTCATCCAGCATCGCGTCGCAGGCCGCTTGCACACGTTCGTCCGTGCCCTTGCCTTTGGGGTCGAGGGGGGCGGGGAACGTGATGGCGCGGGTGCGGGTGACGAAGTCGCTGGTGCGCAGCTTCACGGTGAGCGTCTGGAAGGGGCGCCCGTCGTGGCGGTCGTGCAGGAGGCCATCGAGCAGGCGGTGGGCGGTGGTGAGCACGTGCGCGGGGTGGCGGGCATCGCGCAGGAAGGTGCGTTCGTTGCCGCGGCTCTTGGAGGGCCCGTGATCGTCCACGACTTCCCGCGGGTCGTCGCCGTTGGCCACGCGCCAGAGCCAGCGGCCGTGGGAGCCAAAGCGAGACTCGAGCCACACGGGGTCGGCATCGGCAAGATCCCCAACGGTGAGGATGTCCCATTCTTCGAGGGCGGCCGCGGTCTTGGGGCCGCAGCCATTGACGAGCTTGACCGGCAGGGGGGCAAGCACGTCTTTGAGCTCGTCGGGGTGGATGAGGGTGACTCCGTGGGGCTTGCGGCGGTCCGAGGCGATCTTCGCGGCGCTCTTGGTGCAGGAGATGCCGACGCTGCAGCTGAGGCCCGTCCGGCGGCGCACGGCGGCTTGCAAGCTGTGGGCAAGGCTGCGGGCCATGCGCCAGTTGCGGGCGCGGCGCGTCACATCCAGGTAGGCTTCGTCCATGCCGACGACTTCGAGCACGTCGGCGTAGCCACGCAGCACGTCCATGACTTCGTGGCTTGCTTGCTTGTACTTCTCGAAGCTTGGCCGCAGGAAGACGGCTTGCGGGCACGCTTCGTATGCGCGGCTGATGGGCATGGCGCTGTGGATGCCATACACGCGGGCGGCGTAGTTGGCGGTGGACACGACGCCGCGGCCGCGGCCACCTTGAGGGTCCGCGCCGATGACGACGGGGACGTGCGCCAAGCGCGGGTTGTCCCGGGCTTCGACGCTGGCGTAGAAGGCATCCATGTCAACGTGGAACACGATGCGTTCCATGGGCAGACCATGGGAGGGAGTCCCATAAGGCGCCCGCGCAGGGAGCAGTGAAAGCACGCACCCCTGCCATGCCGAAGCCCTCAAACCTGCGCACCCCTAAGCCCCCGCGTGGGCCGGCGCATCCAGGAAATCGAAGCCGCCGCCGGGCGGCGCGTGGATGACTTGGCCAAGGCCCTCCTCCGGGTGCCCGTCGTGCGCGGCCCCGCCCGGAAGCTCGCAAACAGCAAGCTCGCCTGGTCCATGGTCAGCCGCATGGACCGCGTGCGCACCAACCGGCTCCAAGACCGCGTGCGCCAAGGCCCTGTGCCCCACCACGTCGGCATCATCATGGACGGCAACCGGCGGTTTGCCCAAACGCTCGGCCTCGCCGACGTCGGCATGGGACACGTCGCCGGGCAAGAGCGCCTCGAGAACGTTCTCGACTGGTGCCTCGAACTGGACATCCGCGTCCTGACCGTCTACGCATTCTCCACCGAGAACTTCGAACGTGCCGACCCGGAGCGCGAGCTTCTCATGGAGCTCTTCTAGCACAACTTCCGCAAGATGGCCGACGACCCACGCGTCCACAAGAACAAGATCCGCGTGCGGACCATCGGCAAATTGGACGAACTTCCTGACTCGGTGCGGGAAGCAGCTTTGCACGTCATGGAGCGCACCAAGGACTACGACGCCTACCAGTTCAACGTCGCCATCGCCTACGGCGGCCGCCAAGAGATCGTCGATGCCGTCCAGCAGATCGCCCGCGAAGTGCGCGACGAAGGATTGAGGGCCCAAGACATCACCGTGGACACCATCCGGGACCGGCTCTACACAGCCGACGTTCCAGACCCGGACTTCGTCATCCGCACCAGTGGTGAAGAGCGCGTCAGCAACTTCTTGCTGTGGCAGCTGGCCTACGCCGAGCTGTACTTTGCGGATGTCAACTGGCCCCAGCTCAACAAATCCGAATTCTTGCACGCCATCGCGGAGTACCAGAGCCGCAAGCGGCGCTACGGCAAGTAGCCCTACGCGACGTGCTCAGCGATGCCTTCCTGGATGTTGTCCAAAGCCAGCGCCAGCGCCTGATCGGCCGCTTGCTTCCGGATGTCCTCGCGACCGCCCTTGAAACGGCAGCGGTGGACATTCAGCAAGTGCTCCGGCCCAAGAATCGCAATCCACACCAGCCCCACGGGCTTGCGGATAGTCCCTCCCTCCGGGCCAGCGACGCCACTGATGGCAATCGCCACGTCGGTGCCCGTCGTCTCCCGCACACCGTGCGCCATGGCCTCCACCGCAGCGGCGCTGACCGCCCCATTCTTCTGCAGCGTCTTGCGGCTCACCCCGAGGGCTTCCTTCAAGGCGTTGTGGTAGGCGATGATGCCCCCGCGAAAGACCTCGCTCGCGCCGGGCTGGGCGGTGAGCGCCGCACC
>JBFKLD010000163.1:0-3447 GCA_041630755.1 Thermoplasmatota archaeon | reverse complement strand
GTTCATGAACGAGTTCGAGCGCACGGGGGCCCTCAAGCGCGCGGTCATCTTCCAGAACCTGGCAGACGACCCTGCGGTCGAGCGTCTCCTGACGCCCCGCCTGGCCCTCACGGCTGCGGAGTACCTCGCGTTCGACCTCGGTTACCATGTGCTGGTCATCTTCACGGACGTCACCAACTACTGTGAAGCTCTGCGCCAGATCGGTGCTGCTCGTGAAGAAGTGCCTGGCCGCCGCGGTTACCCCGGCTACATGTACACGGACCTGGCGTCCCTGTACGAGCGCGCCGGTGTCATCAAGGGCAAGGCTGGCTCCGTGACCCAGTTCCCGATTCTCACCATGCCCGGTGACGACATCACGCACCCGATCCCTGACCTGTCCGGTTACATCACCGAGGGCCAGATCGTGATCTCGCGTGAACTGCACCGCAAGGGTGTCTACCCGCCGGTGAACGTTCTGCCGTCCCTGAGCCGGCTCATGAACGCCGGCATCGGTGGCGAGAAGACCCGCGACGACCACAAGAA
Source organism: Thermoplasmatota archaeon (assembly GCA_041630755.1). Classification (GTDB taxonomy): domain Archaea; phylum Thermoplasmatota; class E2; order JACPAO01; family JAHFTW01; genus JBFKLD01. The sequence continues at coordinate 2,925 of JBFKLD010000163.1, read as the reverse complement.
GGTCAGCGACCAGTGCTACGCTCTCTACGCAGAGGGTCGTGACCTGCGTGGCCTCGTGGCCATCGTCGGCAAGGACGCTCTCTCGAAGCGCGACTTGCAGATCCTCGAATTCGCGGACCACTTCGAAGAGCGCTACGTGCGCCAGGGCCGCGACGAGGACCGCAGCATCGAGGACACCCTCGACCTTGCCTGGGAACTGCTGGCGACCGTCGATGAGTCGATCTTGACCCGTGTGGACAAGAAGACCATCGAAACCTGGCACCCCAAGCACCGGAAGTGAGCCCGGGCTTTGGTCATCACGCCGAGGCGCACGCCTGCGCCTTGGTCCGCTGAGGCGCGCGCCTAGCGCCGACGCAAACTCCCTCTACCTTTCCTTCCTTCGCTGGCTTCGCCAAACCACAAACGCATCCAGCGCAAGCCCCACAAACACCACCACAAGCACGTGCCGCGCCAGCAGGAACCAAAACGCATCCATGTTCATCGACGACGCACCAGGTTCCCAATACATGCGATCTAAGCCCACCGTCGTCTCGACGACTTTGACGCGCACGCCCTCTGGAGCATCCACGACGACGTCGTCCGCTTTCACGGTCACACGCATGGGCGAGCCGGGCCACGTTTCACCCCGCGTCATGCACCTGTACTCCTGACGCCCCACGAGCGCATCATCAAGCAAGCAGTCCGACCGCTCACCAAGCGTCACCGGCACAACCCAACCATCCGCCGTGACATTCACCGCATCGTTGCCATCCCAATCCCACACCCACACATCCGCGGCCTCCTCCCGCACCCCCGCACCCACACCGGACGAAACAACGAGCAGCAACAATACAATGGCCGCCGCCATGGCCGTTTTGCCACCAAGCGGCGGCCACTTCACAAACGCCGTGCCCACTCCTGACAGCGCGCCAACTGCCAGCAGCACTGCTCCCACGGTCTGGACATGCGGCGGAGGGGGCTGGTATTCGCCGTCTTTCCACTGAAGGGCAATCTCCGACTTGCCAAAAGGAAGCGGCGTATCCCGCATAAACGGCACGCGGGCGGTACTGCCAGGAGCTGGTTCCTCAAGGGGAATGATTGACCAAGTACCTGGCTCTGCATCCCGTATTCCCACTGTTACGGACACGCCGTCCACAGCAGGCGCACATGCATCATCATAACACCAAGGCTCGGGCCCTGGGAATGGAATGGCGGTCCCCGATGGGGCGACTACCACCACGTCAAAGGCCTCGACGCGAAGGATAGCCAGCGCGAGGTGCTGGATTGGAGGCTCCACATTGAAGGAAAATCTCTCGCCCGCTCGTGGCCATTCGTTTCCGAGGATGACAGCGCCGGAAACAGGATGTTCCGCATCATGATGGAGGACCAGCAGGGCAGCGCCTGCTAGCCACAGCAGAACCGCGCCACCTACCATTGCATGTGCCATCCAGGGACGCAGCCTCGCCAAGAGCGAAGACCACCACCCGCCAAGACGGCCCACGGAACCTTCAGCCATCAGTAACGCCCGTACGCCGGCGGAGGCACAACCGGCCGACTGTAGCCATGACACGCCGAATCCAAGCCATACTCACAACTCAACGAGAACAAATCCTCCACGAGCCCCAAATCATACGGCGCACCCACCGAAATCACAAGCGAAGCATCATTGTCCATGTTCTGGGCCATGTTCGCCCCCACGCCACGCGATGTGACGGACCCCACATAGCTATGCCTAACACCGACGACCGTGCCACAAACGCTTTCCACGGTGAACCCAAGGCGGGACCATGCGTCTGCTTGTGCTTGCCGCCCTCTTGGGCACCGTGTTCGCCGGGTGCGCCGCACCCGATGCCGCCGACGCAATGTCTGACGACGTTGCGGCGCCGGTGTCCATGCTGGAGCCGCACGTCATCGTCGGCATCCCGGACACGGGCATCAACCCGTACCACGAACTGTACTTCCGCGAGGACCGCACGGAGCACCCGTGCACGTACATCGAGGACTTCCCGTGCGACTTGCCGGCCCTGAACCTGAGCGTGGGCCCGAACGGCATGAGCTGGGACGAGCGCTTCGAGGCAGACCGCGAATTGTGGGAAGACATCGGACCCGGCGATGCGTACTGGATCCCCCAGACGGTGTTCGTGGGTGTTGTGTGCGAGTCCCTTTACAGCCCCGCCGGTGGCGACATCTGCATCCTGGATGACAGCCACATGCACGGCACGGGCACGACAAGCAGCGTCATCACGGAGAACCCCGACGCGCTGATCGTGTTCAAGGAAGGCGGCAGCAGCATCGAACCCATCCTGGAGACAGGCATCCCGGTGGATGTGTTCTCCGTGTCCTGGGGCACCGTGGTCCCGATCCCGGTCGGCGGGGAGATCCTCGGCCGCGTGTACACGCCGATCTATGTCTTGGCGGCCGGCAATGACCCGCGCAGCATCCTGTTGGATTCCTGGGCTGGCAGCACGCGCGCCATCACGGTGGGCGGCGCCTACACGGACGGCACGCAGGAGCCCATGGCGGGCCAGCAGGGCGACGTGGTGTCGTACTTCTGCCGCCCGACGGCGCAGACGCGCAGCATTGACGGCATGCGCGAGTCGTACTGCGGCACCAGCTTTGCGACGCCGACGACGGCGGGCGCCATCAGCAAGGTCATCTTGGCCATCCGTGAGAACTCTGGTTACACGGGCACGATCGTGAATGACATGGTGGACCCCGTGGCGGACGTCAGCGTGGAGGCTCTGAAGGAGGGCGTGTTCCGCACGGCCAGCTACGACCCCGAGAACCAGTACGACCCTGACCCGTTCTTGGCGGCCGTGCCGGTGAACCCGGTGGCTCCCTGGGTCCAGTGGGGCTGGGGCTTCGTGGACGGCTTGGTGGCGGATGCGACCATTGACCACTTCCTCGTGGAGGAAGCCCCGGAGAAGCCCATGGAGGCGCAGCTGT
>JBFKLD010000162.1:0-3482 GCA_041630755.1 Thermoplasmatota archaeon | reverse complement strand
TGGCGTCCTTCTTGTCGTCGGCCTTGGCAGCGGTCTTCTTGGCTTCGTCCGGGCTCATGCGGTGACCCCCTTGGAGGTGATGTGATCCCGTCCTGGAACACGCGGATGTCGCGCCCCCGGACCTTCGTAGCGGACTCGATGTTGGCAGCCGTTTGGCCGACCGCTTGGCGGTCAATGCCTTCGACGACCACATCTTGGCCCTTCACCTGCACCTTGACACCGGGCAGGATCTCGCACTTGCGGGGGTGGCGTTCGCCGAGGAAGTTCTCGATCACGAACGTGTCGCCTTGGACAGCGGCCTTGATCGGAAAGTGGTTGTAGACAATCTTGAGCTCGTACGTCCAACCGTCGCTGACCCCACGGATCATGTTGCGAATGTGGCTGGCGTAGGTACCGCAGATTGCTTTGTGCTCGCGGCGCGGGAGGTCCTTGTGGACGACGGCTGTGGAGCCTTCGACACGGACTTCGACACCGCGGTAGCGGAACTGGCGTTCGAGTTGACCCTTCGGGCCCTTGACAACCGTGTGATTGCCATGGTCCACCGTAACGGTGACGCCTTCAGGGATTTCGATTTCGTGCTTGATTTCGGGAAGAACCGGCATGATCACACCTCAGTAAACGTAGGCGAGCAGACGCCCGCCCGTTCCGGCCTCCTTAGCCTTGTATTGGTCAATCACGCCTGCCGTCGTCGTCAGGATGAGGCTGCCGAAGTCACGCGCGGGGAGGTATCGGGACTCCCAGCGGTCAAAGTCAGCCATCTTGATGGCGTGGCGGGGCTTGATGACACCGCAGTTGTTGATGTTGCCAACGAGGGTGACCTTGTAGTGGCCACCGCGACCGTCGTCAACGTATTCGAAAGGACCGACGTAGTCCTGGTCTTGCATTACCTTGAGAACGCGGCCGACCAGCTTGCTGGCCGGACTCACGGTCGCCTCGGTCTTCCCGGCGCGCTCCGCATTGCGGAGGACGGTCAGGGCATCTGCCAAAGGATCGTTTTGCATGGGAATACCTCAGGAGTACTTCTTGAAGCCAAGATCGCGGGCGTTCGCGCGGAAGCATTGGCGGCAAACGCGAAGACCGAAGCGGCGGACCATGCCGCGCTTGCGACCGCAGACGCGGCAGCCTTCGTAGATGCCTTTGTAGTGCTGGCGTTCTTTCGTGACGATGGTCATCTCAGACAACCTCCATTTCGTAGCGTTCGCTCAGGAACGCGATGGCCTCTTCGCGGGTGACGCGGTGGCGCTTGGGGACCTTGCGGGTCAACAGGCGGCGGTGCTTGATGCGGTGGCCGGGCTTCTCCAGCGTGATGCAGACATCCATGCCGAAGACGCCGATTTCCGGGTCGTAGCGTTCGTTTTCGAACGTCGTGTGGTCAGCGACACCGAATTGCATGTTGCCTTGGTTGTCGAAGGACCAGTTGTAGACCTTGCTCTTGCGGGTGTAGAGGGCGCGCTTGACGAAGGAGTCAGCGGCCTCGCCGCGCAGGGTGACCTTGCAGCCGATCGGCATGCCGGGGCGGACACCGAGTTCGCGGTTGTTCATCTTGCCGAGCGTGCGGACAGGACTGCCGCCGGTCAACTTGATCAGCACCTTTTCGGCGCGTTCCAGACGGTCGCCGCCTTCGCCGACACCGATGTTGACGGTGACCTTGGCGACGCGGGGGGAAGTCATGGGATTAGACAATGGACTTCACCTCCGAGAGCGGGAAGTCCTTCTTGTCGCCGACGGGGAAGGCGTACGTCTTGATGGTGGTGAAGCTGCTGTCGCCGCTGGACAAGTGGACCAGGTTCGCCTTGTGGCTGCGCGTGGTTTCGATGGTCGCGATGGGGGCGATTTCGCCCGCGTGGCGGCCACCGGTCACGAGGACCGTCTCGCCTTCCTTGAAGCGGAAGTGGCCGACGATCTTCTGCGCGGGGACTTCCAAGTTCAGGACGTCGCCCGTCTTGTAGTCGTCCTTCTTGACGAGCAAGTTGCGGCCGTCGTGCAGGTTGAGCTGCGTCTTGCCGCCGCGGATCGTCGTCTTGTTGTCGATGCGGACCAGCTTCGTGCTGGCGTCCTTCTCACCGACGGGGACGAAGCGCAGGCGCGCCTTGTCGTCGATGACGCAGCGCCAGGCCTGCTTCAACTTGGGGATGCTGATGGCGTCCATGAAGCCGACCGGGAACTTGGCGTCCTTGACGGCGCGGCCATCCACGAGGATGTCGCCGCTGCCGATGGCGCGCTTGGCCTCACGGGCCGTGCGGGCAATGTCCAAGTGGTCGCGCAGGACCGTACCGAGCGGCATCGCGCGGTCGATCGGGTGCGGACCCGGGGCGGGCTTCGTCGTGTAGACGTTCGTCTTGCGGGCAATGACCCAGGAGCGGGGCGCTGCCAGGCGCTTCAGGTGCTTGCTCATTCGGATGCCTCCTTCGAGGTCTTCTTGGAGGCGGCCTTCGCGGTGGCTTCGAGCTTTTCGCGGCGGCGGTTGTCTTCCAAGTTCAGCTTCTCGATGAGTACGTTCGAGGGGTCCACGGGCAGGGCGACGTCCGTGCCGTCGACCTTCTTGTGCGTGATGCCCTCGATGTGGAGCTTGCGGGCCTTGGTGTCAATCTTGAGCACCTTGCCCGTTTCGCCCTTCTGACCACCGCGCAGGAGCTTGACCTCGTCGCCAACGACGACGGGGACCGCGCGCCGGTTGTACTTCAGCAGAAGTTCTTCCGAGAGGTGGCTCGCGATTTGCTTGCGGCGGATGTGCTGCGGGGCACTGTAGAGTGCCTTGCGTTGTTTTCGGGGTTGACTGCTAACCATGCTTGACACCTCAGACAATTGTGTTGGCCGTAGCGGAGATACGCGGCCAGCGCATGGCGGCTTCCCGGGCCACGGGGCCCTTGATCTGGCTGCCCTTCACTTCGCCATCGTCGGGGTTGATGATGACGCAAGCGTTGTCCTCGAAGAACACCGTGGTGCCGTCGGGGCGCTTGAAGGGGCGGCGCTGGCGAACGATGACGGCGCGCAGAATCTGGCGGCGCATCTCGGGCGTGCCCTTCTTGACGCTCACCGTGATCATGTCGCCGACACCGGCTGCGGGGTAACGGCGCGCCGTACCACCGAGCTTGGGGACCATGATGATCTCGACGATCTTGGCGCCGGTGTTGTCGACGCAGTCGAGGTTGGCACCGCGCGGCAAGCCGCGGGTTACGCTGCCCGGAATGCCACGCATTTAGGCTTCCTCCGTGCGGTTTTCGACGACCACGAAGTGGACCGTCTTGCTCACGGGGCGGCACTCGGCGATGAGGACCTCGTCGCCGACGTTGACGTCAATGTTGCTCGGCACGTGCGCGGGGTAGCGCTTGCTGCGCTTCTCCAACCGCTGGTACTTGGCCACTTCGTGCTGGCGTTCGCGCTGGACTAGCACGGTGCCTTGCATCTTGCTGGCCACGACCGTTCCGACGATGGTCGTACCCCGAACGGGAAGGGTCCCGTTGAAGGGGTTGAGCATGTCG
>JBFKLD010000161.1:0-3485 GCA_041630755.1 Thermoplasmatota archaeon | reverse complement strand
TGCGCGAAGGGGGCCGCTGAAAAAGAACGTCATCGCGCGCGTGCGCCGGTCTTCGGCAACGAGGGGGGCCCCGACAACGACCGCCAAGATGGCCATGACCAGGACACCGCCGACGAGCAAGCCGAGCAAGCTTGCAAGCCCGAACCCGTCGTAGCCATCATAGACGCCGAGCAGGCGCGCCTGGTAGCTGATGAACGCCGGAACCAGAAGCGCGATGCCGAGGCAAGCCGTGAGTGCCGTGACCGTGGACCAGCTGGCGAAGAAGCGCTGCGCATGGGCCCGAAAGAGCACTTGCTGCTTGGGCCGGCCACCTTGCTGGCGGGGCTTGCCCCGGAACCGGCGGCGCTCGACAACGGTCATGACAGCTTCTCCAAAATCCGCTCCTCGATGCCCCGTTCGACGGGCGTGCATTGCGTCAGCAGGACCCGCGCTTCTTTGGCGACGCGAAGAAGGTGGGCTGCGCTGCCGGCGACGACCTCCAGGTGACCGCCGCGGCGGCGCATGGGTACGCGCCGGCTCGCCAGCAGCGCGGCCAGCTTGTCTTCCCGCTCCAGCACGCGCACTTCGTACCACTGTTTGCGGGCGCCAAGTTTTCGCGCCCGGGCAGCACGCACGGTTTCGGTCCCGACCAGCTTGCCTTCGCGCAAGACGACGGCGTCTTCGCAGACAGCTTCGATGTCGCTCAGGATGTGGGTGGAGATGAGGACGCTTGCTTGCCGCTCCTCGACGATCTCGCTGATCAGCTCGAGCATCCTGGCGCGCCCTTCGGGATCGAGGCCAGACGTCGGTTCGTCGAGAATGAGAAGTTCGGGCGCGTGGACCAGCGCGGCGGCGAGCTTGACGCGCTGCCGCTGGCCGGTGCTGAGCTTTCCTTGCCGGCTGTTGCGCATCGCCCCGAGGCCGACGGCGTGCAGCGCTTCGGCGGTCGCCTCGTGGGCCGGACCGGAGGGCATGCCGTGCAACTCGGCACTCAGGCGCACGGTTTGGGCCGTCGTCAGTCCCGGCACGGCCACATCATGCTCCGGCATGTAGCCGACCAGATCCCGCACGAGGTGCCGCTCTTTGGTGACGTCGTGGCCCAGGATGGTTGCTCGGCCGGCGGTGGGCGTGTAGAAGCCAAGCAGCGTGCGGATGAGCGTCGATTTGCCCGCCCCGTTGGGGCCAAGCAGGCCATGAACGCCGGGGTTGAGCTTGAGGGAGATCGGGCCCACGCCACGGATCTCGCCGTGGTCGCGCCGCAATCCGACCATGTGCAGCAGGGCCATGCGCTTGACTCGACGCCGCGACTAAAAACCGAAGCAGGCAAGGAAAATGGGAAAAGCGGCGGTGGGGAGGCCCACCATTGGACGGCCTTCAGGTGGTGGCACTCGTCACGGGGAAGTCCTTGGTGCTGGCCAAGCGCATGCCAAGGTATGCAAGAACCGCCGTCCAAGCGATGATCCATACCATGCCGAACCACGGCACCACGGGCGCATCCACAATCCACACGTCATCCCCGCCCCAGCGCGCAAGGATGCTGTTGGCATGGTAGGAGAACGTGAAGAATCCAAGGCCGCGTCCCGACGAGTGGCCAAACGGCGCCTCCCACGCCAAGAACAAGATCAAATTAACCAGGAAATGGAAGCGCGACGTGAGCAGGCTCACAAGCGAGAAGAGCGTGGCCAAGCCGGCGCCAAGCAGCATGGCCGCCAGCACGCCCACCAGCAAACCCTGCGCCACCAGGCCTCCGGTCGCAACGGCAGTCTCCCCGCATTCGCGGTAACCGCACATCTCGCCAAAGAATGCCCAGGGACCGGTGCGGTAGCCGGCGAGGTTCTCGACCTCGCGGCCCACCATGGCCCAAGAGATGATCCTTGTAAGACCAAACAGCAGCGTCTGGACGGCCGCGAGCCCAGCCGTCACCGCCACCACGGGGACCAGCTTGCCAAAGTACAGCTCGGCGCGCTTGATGGGCCGCACCAGCAAGTAGGTGAGTGTCCGGTCCTCGATGTCGTCGGCCATCATGCCGCCCGCAAGCAGCAAGGCCGTCAACGGGACGCTGCCCGTGAGCACCAAGAACGAGATGGGCTCCAGCATGTCGGCGAAGCTCTGGTACCCGTCTTGGCGGAATTCCACGATGTCCGAGATCAACACGATGATGCCGGCAAGCATCGGCAGCAGGCTCACCGCGATGGCGATCCAGAACTTCTTCGTCTGCAAGATCTGGCGGAAGCCGAGGCGCATGAGCGGATTCATTGGTCCCCTCCGAGGTACGTGAACAGACTATCCAGATCTGCATCGAGCGCCTCGACGCCTTCGACCTTCATGCCGTTGTATTGGATCTTCTCCAACACGTCGCGCATGCGATCGGTCTCGACATCGACGGCCCCGTCGCGCACAGAGACGCTGGAGACCATGTCCCATCCCGCCATCTCCTTTGCGACGGCCCGGGCCTGCTCTGCGTGCACCCGGATGCGGCTGGGCACCTGGCCCATGGCGGCACGGATGCTTCCCATGTCGCCTTGCGCCACGAGCCGGCCACCGTTGATGACGGCTACGTCGCGCGTGAGGCGTTCCACTTCGGGAAGGATGTGGCTGCTGACGATGATGGTCGCCCCCTCATTGCGCAGGCTCCGCACGCGGTCCTGGATGCGCCGCCGCGCCACGGGGTCACAGCCCAGAAGCGGCTCGTCAAGAAAGAGCATATCCGGCCGGTGCAGCAATGCTTGGGCCAGCTTCACCCGCTGGCGCATGCCTTTGCTGTAGGTGCGGATGGGGGCATCCATCCCTTGGCTCAAGCCAAGCGCGCGCAGCTCTTCGCCGGCGGCATCGTGGGCGTGGGGCACGCCGCTCATCTCGGCCAGCATTCCCACAAATTCGTGGCCGCTCATGTTCTCCCAGAACGCATCCTGCTCCGGCACGAAGCCGACCCGGCGCATGACGTCGGGGTTGTCCCACACGGTTTGTCCAAACGCGGTGATCTTGCCGGCCGTGGGTTTGACATGGCCCGTCGCGAGCTTCATGAAGGTGGATTTTCCAGAACCGTTGGGGCCCACCAGGGCCGTGATGCCTCCCTCCAGCTCCAACGAGACGCGGTTGAGCGCCACCACGTCGCCGTAGCGGCGCGTGACACTCTCGAAGATCAAGCTCACAGCAGTTCCTCCTGGCGGCTCAGGCGCCGCAGCGTCAGCCATCCGCAGAGCACCGTGAGAGCAATGACGATGACGTAGGCCATGATCATCGCAGGGAACCAGGCGTCCAACTGCTTCGACATGAAACCGTCGCCGTAGATCATCCAATGGTCGAAGCGGGCCGAGAACGGCAGAACCAGCATGAGGTAGTACCACCCGAATGGGCCGCCGATGTTGGCCCACGCGGAACTGCTTAGCTCAAGTCCCGCCATCGCGACCATTCCCCAGCCGCCGAGGATGACGACCACACCGATGGCGGCGTGCCAGAAGCGGCGGGTGTAGGCACTCACGAGCGCCGTGACCGCGATCAAGAAT
>JBFKLD010000160.1:0-3493 GCA_041630755.1 Thermoplasmatota archaeon | reverse complement strand
GGTGGTGCTGATTGCGTATGCGCCGCGCTTGTGGCGCATGGCGTGCTCGCTTGGCACGGACAATCCTGACCGGCGCATGGCGGTCCACTTGGTCGTCGCGACGTTGCCGATCGTGGTGGTGGGGTTGTTGGCCAAGGATTGGATCGAGCAGGCGTTTGACTCAGTCCAGTGGGTGGCTCTTGGGTTGCTTGTCACGGCGGCGCTTCTGGTGTCGACGCTTCGCGCGGGGCCGCGGCGCGGCCTCACGTGGGCTTGGGCCCTTTTTGTGGGTGCCTTCCAAGCCATCGCGGTTTGGCCGGGGGTCAGCCGGAGCGGTGCGACCATCGCAGGTGCGCTTCATGCGGGCATGGACCGCAAGGAGGCGACCGATTTCGCGTTCATGCTGGCGATCCCGGCATTGATCGGCGCGGCGGTGTTCCAGGCGCCGGCCTTGGCGCAATTGGGCGACCTGGGGGTTGGGGTCATCGTGGCGGGGTTCCTGGCGGCCTTGGTGTCTGGGTGGTTGAGCTTGCAGGCGATGCGGGCCTTGGTGGCGCGGGTCGGCTTGTTGCCGTTTGCGCCGTATGTTCTTGCCGTGGCGCTTCTGGCCCTGCTTTTGTAGCGGCGCGGTTTTTGAGGGGTTCCTCTCAAAAGGTTGCTCGGCCATGCCTCTTGCATGGCTCGGCTTGGTTGCCCCCAATGCGCAACGGAAGTGACAGTGGAGGCAGGTGCTGCCCCTGTATGCCCCAGCTGCGGGTTCGGCTCAGCTCCGGCTGCGCCGCCCACTGCCTCGGCCAATGCTGCTCCCGCGGCTCCCGTGGCCCCCGCGGCTCCGGTGGCCCCCGCAGCCCCGCCGTCCCGGAAACCGATTGGGCTCATCGTCGGCATCGCCGTCGCCGCACTCGTCGTCGGGGCACTCGCAGCAGTCTTCCTGCTCGGAATGGGCGGCGCGCCGACGGCGCTGAGCCCCGAAGAGGCCAGCAAGCAAGCCGACTTGGCGATGGAGAATTTCCAAGCCAACCTCATGGACCCCGGAACCGGGGATCTTCGCAAGATGGACATCCGCATCAGCACCGAAGAGGTCGAGGAGGGCGGATTCAGCATGGGCCCCATGAATGTCCACATGGAAGTCGAATGGGGCACCGGCGAGATGGCACGCGTGCTCATTGACGTGGAAGCCGGGGCTCTCAGCATCAAGATGGAAGCATGGTGCGGCCCCGAGACGCGCATCGAGAAGCGCGGCGCCACCGTCTACGAGGGTCGGCCCGACGCGGACGCTTGCCAGGAGCTCTTCTCGGACGACATCACGGGCCAGGGCATCGACTCCAGTGAATTTGACAACATGACCCAAGTCTCTGCGACGCCCAACCCCGACGGCAGCGTGGACGCTGTCTATGCGGACGAGGAGGGCAACAACTACACGGTCCACGTGGCCGCCTCCGGCCGCATCACCCAGATCACCATTGACGGCGAGATGGGCAGCGGCGTCGTGGACATCGACTACGGCAAGCGCCAGGCGCTCACGCCGCCGGCTGCCACCCAGAAGCTGCCCGCAGATGCCTACGCATTCGGGTGGTGGATGAACGGCGAATACCAGAGCAGCATCAGCGGCGACCCCGTGGCGCCCCTTGGCGAATTCGAAGTGCGCATCCTTGACGCGGACCGTGCCATCGTGAGCAAATTCAACCTCGCGGACGGATCGGCGACCGACGGCGACTTCGCCTTCACCTACATGGACGACGGTGACGGCCTTCTGGGCAGCGGTGACGAATTGCAGATCACCTACAGTGGATCGGGCAGCGCGGACGACTACGAAGTGGTCCTCTGGGACACCTGGGCGGACGCCGAAGTGGGTGCCGAAGCGCCGGGTCCGGGACTCCTGGCGCCACTGGCTGCCCTTGGCCTTGCCTACCAGTGGCGTTCGAGGAAGGGCCGCAAGTCGTCGTAGGCGGCTTGGGCGGCGTCGCGGTTGGTCGTCTTCAGCAAGACCTTGCCGCTGCTGTAGACGCTGGATTCGACGTCCTTCCGGACGAGCAGCATCACGCGCGCGTCAATGACCACTTCGTAGCCTGCCTCTTCGATGCTGGCGCGAAACGCCTGCATGTCCAGCTTGTGCGTCCGCTCCGGAGTCGCCGTGAAGCCGGCACTGGTGGTGCAAGGGCGCAGAAGCACGAACCTGCCTGGAGCCATCCCCGACTTTACCCTGTCGCTAGGTTCATCACGGGCGCCCTCCTGGAAGAGCTGTGAAGGCCATCCTGCTCTTGTCTGGCGGCATCGACAGCCCTGTGGCGGCGCGCATGCTCCAAGACCAAGGCGTGGAGACCATCCCTCTGCATTGCAGCTTCGAGCCTGTCACGGACGACCAGAGCGTCGTGAAGGCCAAAGAACTGGCGCGTCTGCTCGGGCACGACGCCATCTACGTGGCCCGCATCGGGGAAGCCCTCAGCACCATCCCGCACGACCGCGATGCGCACCGGCTGTACTTCGTGCTGCAAAAGCGCATGTTCTACCGGCTCGCCGATCGCCTCGCCGATGAGATTGGCGCGGACGCCATCGCCACCGGCGAGAACCTGGGCCAAGTGAGCAGCCAGACGCTTGCCAACTTGCGCACCATCGAGGCCGCGGCCAAGCGTCCTGTCCTGCGTCCGCTTCTGGGCTTGGACAAGAACGACATCATCCGCATCGCAAAGGAGTACGGCACGTACGAGACCAGCATTGGTCCCGAGCTGTGCGACCTTCTGGGGCCTGACAAGCCGGCCACGACGAGCCGCAGGGAGCAGGTGGATGAGGCGGAGGGGCGCGTTTCGTTGGCCCTTCCGGAGATTGTGCGCGAAACCGCTTAGCGCCGGCGCAGGGCGATGGCCAGCGCGGCCACGACCAGGATCACGGGCAGCGGAGACTCTTGGGAAGCCTCGGGTTCAGGTGCGGGAGCGGGCGCGGGTGCAGGAGCTGGCGCGGGTGCCGGGGCCGGCGCAGGCTCGACGGGTGCGGGGGCTTCATGCCAGGGCAAGTACGCGAAGGTGGGGCTCAGGATGCTTCCGAACTTGAGCGCCGCCGCAGGGGCTTGGCTGCCGTCGGCTATCTTGAAGGCCACTGCGACTCGGTCGCCCTCTTCGAGCTGAAGATCCACCCGGCCCAAGTCTGCCAGGATCGGGGGTGCGGAGATGTACGGGTATGCGGCCGCCATGGCTTGGTATGCGGCGGCTTCCGGGTTCGACGGATCGCCTGGCAGCAGTGTGGCCGGATCCGGCGCTGCGGGCTCGTCGCCGCCGAAGGCGACCTGGGTCACCGCAATCTCTTCCATGCCTGCGGCGCCGACCTTCATCACCGCCACGTCCATGAGGCCTTGGAACGCCGGGGGCTGGTCCACCCAGACGCCCACGAACAATGCCCCCTGCAGATGCATCGGGTGCTCCTGTCCTGCTGGTTCCAAGAACCGCGCCATCTGGTAGTCTGCGTCGGCTGCCAGCACTTGGCGGATGCTGGCATCTTCGCCTTCCGGTGCTGCAAGCAG
>JBFKLD010000159.1:0-3499 GCA_041630755.1 Thermoplasmatota archaeon | reverse complement strand
GGATTTCGCCCCGGACGTCAATGTGAATTCTCCAAAGCGCACGGCTCCACAGGCCGTTAAATGGTCGGCGATGGCCATCCCAGTGGCCGCCGACGAAGAGCAGGTACAAAAGGGGTTGGGCCAGCCCATAAGGAGAGCCAGCGCGCTATCAAAAGGATAAGAGGAAGAGGACGCGAGACTGGCTTCAGTACTCGAAGGTGACCGTGATGGTGTAGCTCGCAGCCGCGGCGGCGTACGGGTCCACCATGATCGTCCAGACACCGCGCTCGCCCAGGTGGGCCGCGTTGTCCACGACGAGGTCGTTCTCCTGGCACGTGGACAGGCACTCGAAGCTGGCCTGGCGGTCCGCTTGGGCGCCACTCGGCGTGGTCACTTCCCAGTCGATGTCCAGCGCGGTGGCTCCCTGGTCGAGGCTGATGACGATGCGCGAGGGCGTGCTGGTGAGCTCGAACTCATGGTAGTTCTCGTCGCCAGCTTCGGGGTGGCCGGTGGCCGTGCCCGTGATGGTGATCGGGTCCTGCGGGGTGTTCTCTTCAGCCACTTCGGCAGCAGCGACGACCACTTCGAGGCCCGTTTCGGCGGCTTCGTAGCCATCGAGCTGGACGGCCGCGGTCAGGGCGTAGGTGCCAGGGGTCTCGAAGGTCGCGTTGAACAGGGCGGGGAGGCCCGTGCCTTCCAGGAGGGTGACTTCGGTCACGTTGCTCTGGCCGCCTTCGCCGCCTTCGCTTCCATCGGCGCCCTCGCCTTCTTCGCCTTCTTCGCTGGCTTCGGCAGCCGTGAAAAGGTACGTGACGGTCCAGGTGGCGTTGGCATCCTCGACGTCGGCCGTCAGCGTGTAGTTGCCCACGACGGGCGTGGTGCCATTGAGGGGGCCGTCAAGCAGCAAGCCCTCCAGCACCAGCAGCGGAGCTTCTTCGACCTCGGGCTCGACGACGACATCGTCGACCGGGGCCGGAGCATCCTCAGACAAGCAACCAGCAAGCGGCAGCATGCCAGCAATCAACAGCGTTACCCAGAAGCGCATACGCCTCCAGGCTCCGGAATCCACCTTAAGGGTTGGGGTGGCAGAATTGCTCAGGGAACCCGCACGGCGGCATCAATGAGGCGCAGCGTGGAGCGCGTGGCGGCGCGCAGGCTCGAGACGTCGGGCGCCTCAACAGTCATGGTCAGGCGCCCATCGCGTGCCTCCACGCACACCACGGTTCCAGAGCGCGAATCCTCCAGCTCCGGGGCCAGGGCGGCCGCAATCGTGGGCGCGTCGCAGTCAATGTGCACCGTGGCCCGCATATTGCCTGCCACGCCGGACCGGTTCTTCAAGATGCGCGTCGCAAACCCAAGACATGAAGCGCGCAACGGCCCTCGCGACGCCGTGTTCAAGGAAACCCTGGCGCTGCGCGCATGGGCCGCCAAGAACGTCCCCATGATCGGCTACGTGCGCCCGAAGGTGACGCACGTGGACGACGACGGCGTCACCATCTGCATCCCGTTGACACGGCGCACCAAGAACCACCTGCGATCCATGTATTTTGGCGCCCTGCAGGTGGGCGCGGATCTGGCTGCGGGATTCATGGCGCTGCGGCACGCCAAGGGCCCGATCAGCTTCGTGTTCAAGGATGCCGACGCCAAGTTTGTGCGCCGCGCGGAGGCCGACGTGGAATTCGCCTGCAGAGACGGCCCCGCCATCCGGCAGACCGTGGACGAGGCTCTGCGCACGGGGAAGCGCACGGAAGTCCCGGTGCACGTCGAGGCGACGGCCGCCGGAGAAGTCGTGGCGCAGTTCACGCTCACGTTGTCGCTCAAGGCGCAATAAGAGAAGGAAGGGGAAAGGGGAGACGTCCGGGCTCAGACGACGATCACGTCGCCGTCCACGCAGTCCGGCGTGCTGGGGTCAAAGCCAGCTTGGGGTGCCGGATGGTTGTTCGAGATCTGCAGACCGTCGACGCCGTTGCTTTCTGCCAGGACCCACGTGCCGCCGCCGAGGCTGCTCACGTAGAAGGGCCCGTAGGTGTCGTAGTCCTTCACGTGGCACAAGTTGGTGACCGGGTCGTGCATGTACCAGCCCATGTCGATGGGCTCAGGGGCGGCTTCCTCGGCGCCGGCCAGCACCACGATGGTCGTGTTCACGGTGTGGTCCAGTTCGCCATCGCTGACGGTGAAGAACACCGTGTGGTTGCCTTCCTCGAAGGTGTGGTTGGCACTGGCGGGCAAGGCGTCGCCCGCGGCGATGGTCACGTTGCCGCTGTGCAGCTCCCACGTCAGGGCGTCGCCGTCGGCGTCGCTGCCGTCCAGGCTGAAGTTGACAAGCAGGGGCGCGGCGCCTTCCAAGACGTCGGCGGCCATGATGGCCTCGGGAGCCGTGTTGGCTTCCGTTTCGTTGCCTTCCGGCGCGGGCTCTTCGTCGGTGGGCTCGTCCGCGGCGTCGTCGCTTTCTACCTCGTCGCCGCCGTCATGGGCGTCATGGTCGTCCGTGACTGCTTGGTCATCGGTGGTCGGGTCAGATTCCGTGCCAACGCAGCCGGCAAGAACCAGGGCAAGGATTGTCAGAAGTGCAGCTACTCCACGCATCGAAGTGCGCGACTTGGCCCGCCCGCCTTAAGCGTTCGGGCATCCGGCCCGCGCGAAGCGGCAAAGGAAAGAGAGGAAAGAGTGGAGCAAGGCCGCCTTAGCGGCTGAAGACGTCCTTGGCGACCGTCGGCCGTTCCTTGTAGAAGTATTTGTTTCCACAGAACGGACAGCGGATGCCCAGGTTCTGGGCGTCAAACTGGACGCGCTTCTTGCAGTTGCCGCACTTGTAGTACGCCAATCGATCACTCCTCGTCTTCTTCGCGGCCGCGCACGAGCTTGTCGTTGATGCCGCGCAGAGTCTTCTTGGCGCCTTGGCCGGCACCCGTGATGGGCACGTAGGCGCCGCCGGCGAACTTGTATTCGCACTTGCGGCAGGCCCAGATGCCCGTGTCCGTGCGGCGCACAGCCTCAGCGCCGCAGCGGGGGCAGACGTGCTTTGCGCGTTGGACGCGCTCAACAGTCGCGACCTGCTTGCGAGCAAGGGAACCGTAACGGGAGCCGTAGCGGCCGGCGGGGCCGACCTTCTTGGTGGAAGCGGGCATGGAAAGTCACCTCAACCGGTCCTGGAGCATCCAGTCCCGGTGCGTAGGCGGCGCCACGCGCGCTTTGATTTAAGCGTTGCTGGGCGAGGCAAGGGGAGAGGCCGCCGAATCACTTGATTTCGAGGGGGCGGCCGGGCTCGACGACTTGGTACAGCTCGCGCGCCACCGAGTGGGCGCCCCAGAAGGCGAGGATGGCTGCGCCGATGCGGACGTAGATCTGGATGCCTTCGAGCTCCATGGGAAGGACCACAGTGTAGCGCAGATCTCCGATGGCCAGCGAGCCAAGCAGGACGAAGACGTAGTAGCCGAAGACGACCCACACCATGATGCGCAAGTTGCGCGCCGCTTTGCGGAAGTGGCCAAACGCTTGCTCTTGGAAGCGGCGCACGAGC
>JBFKLD010000158.1:0-3599 GCA_041630755.1 Thermoplasmatota archaeon | reverse complement strand
TGCGGCCCAAGACGGGATTGTTGGAATAGAGCGCATGCTGGAGCGCCTCGTCGAAGGATGGGGCCCCGACCATGTAGTGCTGGGCTTGCCCGTTGACGATGTCTTGGTCGTCGTAGTAGATCAGCCGGGTCTTGCCGTGGCCCTCGCCGTTGACGGCGAGCGTGTATTCCCACCAATCCCCTTGGACCCACGGCGAGGGCTGCGCGCCGGGGCTTGGCGAATCGGGCGCGTAGACACGCGGCGTGACGTCGTTCTGGACGCAGTCATGCTGCGCATAATGCGCCTCCAAGTCGCACAGCGCCAAGTCGCCGTGCGGGCATTCGCTGACTTGCTCGCTCGGGGTCGTGCACCCAGCAAGCATGGGCAGCAAGAGAAGCAAGGCGAGGAATCGACCCACGCCGTGATGTACCGGAACCCCTCTCTTGGCTCTTGTGGGCGAGACACACAAACCCCAGATCGACCCGTCCGCCGTCCTGGCGCCCGGGGCCATCGTCATCGGCCAAGTCACCATCGGACCCGACTGCTTCATCGGACCCAACGCGGTGCTGCGCGGCGACATCGAGCCCATTGTCCTCGAGCGCGCCGTGAACGTGCAAGACAACTGCACGATCCACACCGAGAAGGGACACCCCGCGACGCTCAAAGAGAACGTCAGCATGGGCCACGGCGCCGTGGTGCACGGCGCCACCATCGAGCCCGATGCGCTCATCGGCATGAACGCCGTGGTCCTCAACGGCGCGACTGTGGGCGCCCAATCGGTCATCGGCGCATTGACGTTGGTGCCTGATGGGTTCACGGTGCCACCGCGAAGCCTTGCCGTCGGCATCCCATGCCGCGTCATCAAGCAAGACGACCGCCGCATCTCCGACATGGCCAGCGCCAACGGCAAGCGCTACCAGCGCTACCGCGAGGAGCACTTGTCCGGCATGTGGAAGACCGTGCGCGGCCCGTTCCAAGACAACGGCACATTCGATAACCCCTAATCGGGGAGCGCTGGTGGCCGGCACGTGGTTGCCATCGCGCCGTTTCGCGCCCTTCGCTACAAGGACGCGGACCTTGCCGCTGTCACGAGCCCGCCCCACGACGTGATCCAGCCCGAGGACGAATCCTCGTTCCTGGACCGGGATGCCAAGAACGTGTGCCATGTCATCCTGCCCCACGGCGATTACGCGAAGGCTGCGGCAACGCTGCAAGCATGGATGGCCGACGGCACGATGGTGCGCGACGATGCGCCCGCGCTGTACCTGTACGAAGTGCGCCATGGACCGCCGGAGGATCGGCACGTGATGCGGGGCCTGTTTTGCAAGCTCCTTCTCGATCCGAGCTACACGGATGTGAAGCGCCACGAGATGACGCTCAAGAAGAAGAAATCCGAGCGCCTCGAACTGCTGCGTGCCACGAACGTGAACACCGAATCCATCTGGCTCTCGTACCGCGACGAGCGTGGCTGGGTCGAAGAGATCCTGACCAGCAACGCCTTCGACGAGCTGGCCCGCTTCACCGATGAGGACGGCACGGAGCACCGCCTGTGGCGCATCGATCGCCCCGAAGCAGTGCAAGAGGTCATCGCCCAATTCGAGGACCGGCACTTGGTCATCGCGGATGGCCATCACCGCTACCAGACGAGCCTCAACCGCTACGCGGAGACGGGGAAGCCGGAGCATGCGAGCATGCTGGTATGCCTCGTGCGCGACACGGACCCCGGCGTGCGCATCGAGCCCACGCACCGACTCGTGGCCGACACGGGTTTTGCCACCGGCGCCGACGCTGTGGCCGCCGCCGATGCGTGGGAAGCGCAACCAGTCACCCTGCCCGCCGATGATGCTGAGGCCGGGGCTCTCCTCCAGCAGCAGATCCGCGATTCCCGCACGTGCGCCGTTGTCGCCCCGGACGGAGCGTGGATCTTGCGCCTCAAGGAAGGCATGGAAGTCCAAGAGGGCCGCGGCACGCTGGATGCCTTGGCAGTCACCCGCGTCCACGACCGTCTCTTGTCGGCCTGGGGCATCACCGATGTGGAAGGCCGCGTCACGTTCACCCAGAGCCACGCCGGTGCAGTGCGCGCCGGCCGCGCAGGCGGAGCGGCTGTTCTGCTGCATCCTGAGCCGGCGCACGCCGTGCTGGACGTGTGCGAAGAGGGCCACTTGATGCCGCAGAAGGCCACCTTCTTCGTGCCCAAGCTGCGCAGTGGTCTGCTGATGGCCCCGCTCGACGAGGCGCCGCCGGTGCCCTTGTCCCAGCAAGTTGAACCGGGCAAGATGGATTTCCGCCCACCCCCGCTTGGCTAGCGGCGGGGTCCGCCTCGACGGCGGCAAGGATGAAGGGGAAGAGGATGCGCTGCTTCAGCTGACCGTGGGCACGGGTTCGCCGCTGGTGAAGCGCCAGTCGCCGGGCTCGTAGCCGTAGAAGCTGTGGAAGAAGAACGACACTTCTTGCTGGAACGTGGCGCCGGCACCCACGGTGCGCGAGCCGCCGGTGACCGGGTCGGGCACTTCTTGGCTCATGAAGTAGCCGCTGAAGATGCTGTAGTAGATGCCGTTGCCTTCGCCACCGATCTGGTGCTCTTCGAGCGTGGTCTCGTTGATGGCGATCATGACCGGGCTTGCGCCTTCCGACCCGGTGATGTAGTCCGTGTTGGCTTCAGTCTCCACTTCGAGGTAGAGGCTTTCGCCGAGCGGCTGCGTGCTTTGCCAGGCGATCTCCGTCTGGACCCAAGTGGGGTTCTGGTCGTAGCCAACGGTTGGCGTGTAGCGGTCATTGGTGATGGGGTCGCACAAGTCGAACAGGATGCACTTGAGCAAATCTGGAGCGCCGCAGAGCACCAAGTGGCTCGACGTGCATTCGATGAATCCTTGCATCGACTGCTCCATGTAGTAGGGGTTGAAGCTTCCGTCAATCTCCATCAGGACCTTCATGATCGGAGGCTCGGCGTCACCGGCCACGACGTCCACGCTCTGCTGGACTGGCAAGAACCCAAGCTTCGACACCTCGACGAAGTAGGTGCCCGGCTGCAGCTTGTCGAAGCCGAAGGCACCGTTTTCGTCCGTCTCCGTCCACTGCTCGCCAATGCTGACGTTGGCGCCCACCACGGGCTTGATCGATGCATCCACGACGACGCCGCGGATGATGCCGGTGTCGGGCGTGGCTTCGAGCTCATCTTCAATCTGGAAATCGTCCACGACCGGAGCTTCACCGCTGTCCGCGCAGCCAGCGAAGACCGCCGCGACCACGAGGAGGCTCAGGATTGGTTTGAGGGCCATAGGTGCCCCCTGCGAATCCCAGATTTAACGATTGTTGCCGCCTTGCCTAAGCATCAGAACGGCAACGGGTCGCCGTTGAGGAAGCTCCAGTCTTCCGGTGGCTCGGCGTAGAAGAACGTGTGGTGGAACACCTCGAACTCCTGGTTCACCGACACCGCCACAGTCTGGCCGCCGTCGCGCACGCCAAAGAAGACCAGGAAGTTGTCGAGGCCCTCCTCGGGAACGGGCTCGTCGCCGCCGGGGCCAGTTCCGCCAACGTTGATCTGGTTGCGCAGCGGGCTTTCGCCCTCCCAGCGACTGTAGCCATGGCTGGCCAGGCGACCTTCGTAGGACGCCACGCCG
>JBFKLD010000157.1:0-3657 GCA_041630755.1 Thermoplasmatota archaeon | reverse complement strand
TGGGAGATCCACTTGACAGACGATTCCAGCGTGTTCTCGCTGGACGTCGAACGGCCGGAGAGGCTGCTTGGAATCGCCTTGGAGCGCGACGACCGCTTCCGCGAACTGAACACGCAGTACTCTCCCACGACGCCGGTTCCGGGTTCCATCCCGCAGCAGATGGTCACCGTCGAGCACGCGTTCCAGCGCGCCGCGGCCTACGTGGACGACGTGACAACGTACAGCTTCACGGTGGGCTGCAACCCGCACTACTCCTCGATCGGCGACCTGCTCGCCGAGAAGCCGGAGGGGCCGTGTGCGACGGTCATGCCCTCCAACACCCATGCGGACATCAGCATCGTCGACTTCTACACCGGCGGCAACTGGGCAGACGTCGACAGCAACGGCGTGAAGTTCGACCAGCACGGGCATGCCCTCGAGGTCGTCTCCGTCCGATTTGACTGGGCGCACGGCTACGAACTCTTCGACGCCGTGCCGCGCCCTGGATCCACCGAGGACGCCGAGCCGGACCTGGCTGCCAGCCTTGGAGTGTGGACTCCGCCTTCTGCAGCCCAAGTGGCGGGCATCGGTTTGTTCGCCATTCTCCTGTCGGCACTCTACTACTTCTGGCCGAACCTGAAGGCCCTGCCAGTCTTTGGCCTCTTCAGCCGCGTCACTGGGCCGCGCCTCGCACGCCATCCGGCACGCCGCCGGATCCTTGACGTCATCGAGGCCGAACCCGGCATCCACTTCCAAGAGCTGTGCCGCCGCACGGAGCTTGCCAACGGGCAGGCACGCCACCACTTGCAGAAGCTGGAGGAAGGCGGCATGGTCACTGTCAGCGCCGGCAGCCGCACGTGCTACTTCTTGGCCGGAAAGCACGACCGCCGTGTCGTCGCGGCCGCGCCCAGCTTGCGAAGCGACGGCGCTCGCGCCGTGCTGGCCGCCATCGCCGACAATCCCGGAGCAAACGCCGGCGCCATCGCGAAGGCCACGGGCCTCAGCGCCGGCACGGTGAGCCATCACCTCAACAAGCTGCGCGCCGCGGACTTGGTCTACAGCGAGCGCCGCGGCAAGGGCATCATGCTTGGTGTGACGGAGGATGGCCGGGTCGTTGTGCAGGCGGGCCTTGCCTAAGCAATCGGGTTGCGGATCGTTGCGTCCCCAACGCGCGCATCCATCATCTGTCCAGGCTTGATCGGGCCCACCCCGTCGGGGGTGCCGGTCAAGACCCATTGCCCTGGAACGAGGGTCGTCCAGCGGCTGGCGAGGCTCACAAGCTCGGCCACGCTCCACGTCATGTCTGCCGTCGTGCCTTGCTGGCGCAATTGGCCATCGATGCGCAGCTCAAGGGGCAAGGTTTGCAGGTCATCCGGCAGAGGGACCGGCTGGCCAAGCGGCAGGAACGTGTCGAAGCCTTTGGCTTGGGCCCATGGCTTTCCGGCGTTCTTGGCGGCGGTTTGCAGCGTCCGGGCCGTGACGTCGACGGCAGCCGTGTAGGCGTCCAAATGGGAAATTGCCTCGGCGACGCTGACGTTCTTGGCTCGTTTTCCGACGCGCACCGCCAACTCGACTTCATGGTGAACTTCGCCAATTCCATCGGGAACGATGACGGCGTCGCCGTCGGCGATGATGCTCGTTTCGGGTTTCCAGAACCAGATGGGCTCGGCCGGGCGCGCGCTGCCCATCTCTTGCACGTGCTTGGCGTAATTGCTGCCGACGGCCAGGATCATGCCAGGCGTTCTTGGCTGGGTCCGCGGATGTCCTTCAGGAATTCCTGGACGCATGCCAAGGTGTCGGCGGGGAAGTCGCGGCTGGTCATCCAATTGAGGAACCCTTCGTAGTCCTTCACCGGCTCATCGCGGTGCTTGCCGAAGGCAAACCGAGCAACCCCATCGGCGTCGCGGTAGAACTTGTGCCCGTGGTCGAGCCAGGTGCGCTCCTGCGCTTCGGGATCGCGGATCTTGGCCAGCTTGGATTGGGTCAGCTCGAGCGGGTTTTCTCCGAGCACGTCCTTGTGGTTGGAGATCTGGTGCCGCAAGACTTCGACGGTCGCTTCCGTGTCCGCTTGGCTGCGGTGGGCGCCGTCCATCTTCTTGCCCGTGTAGCGCTCGTACGTGGCTTCGAGGCGGTGGCTGTTGACCACGCGTTCAATGGTCGCGGTGTCAATGCACGGCTGGTCAACCGGCAATCCGGGTTGGCCAGCGCGCACCAGCTCGTTGTGCAAGAACGGCACGTCGAAGCGGTGGTTGTGGGCGATGAGTGTGGCGCCTTCGACCAGTTTCTGGATGCGCGCAGCATGGTGGGCAAACGGCTTCTTGTCGGCCACCATTTCCGGCGTGATGCTCGTGATCTCTTGCACCTTGGCCGGGATGCTGCGCTCCGGATTCACAAGGGCGCTCCACGGTTCACCCACCGGTTCCAGCTCTGGCGTGAGTTCGATGAAGCAGAACTCCATGATCCGGTCAGCCTGCTGGTCGAGACCGGTGGTCTCCAGGTCGAAGGCGAACAGGCGCATCTACGCGACGGCGACGACTTCGACTTCGAACACCAGCGTCTTGCCGGCGAGGAAGTGGTTGAAGTCGAGGGTGACGCTTTCTTCGTCCATGCCGACGACGGTGGCCTGGTAGTTCTGGCCGTTGTCTGCTTGCAGGCCGAGCACTTGGCCTTCCTGGAGGTCTTCGACGTCAATGCGGGCGCGCTCGATCTGCTGGACCATGCGCTCGTCGCGCTCGCCGTAGCCCTCGGTCGGGGGCACTTCAATCGTCTTCTTGTCGCCGACTTCCAGGCCGACGACGCCGTTTTCGAAGCCCGGGATCACTTGCTGGGCGCCGACTTTGAATTGGAGGGGCTCGCGGCCTTCGCTGGAGTCGAAGGTCTCGCCGGTCTCGAGGCGACCGGTGTAGTGGAGCGACACGGTGTCGCCTTGCTGGATAGCCATGGCTTCGCATCCTGGGCCCTTCTACTTAGGGGCTCGCCTCAACGGTGTATCCTGGGGGCACGCTTTGGTGGTAGAACACGCTGGCAAACGCCTCGATCTCCTTGTTGATCTCGGGCGCGGGGCTGCTGACGGGGTACGTGTAGAACCGCATGGACTCCACGGCGTCTTCGCCCTTGAGTTCGATCCACGCAGGGTTGGGCGCGCGCTCACTGAGGATGTATCTGCAGCAATCTGCTTCGCGGACGCGCAGGTCGAACGAATTCGTGCCGTCCACATTCTCATCCATGAACGCCTCGAAGACGATGGCCTCCAATCCTTCTAGGTCCACGTTGAGCTGACTGCCGCAACTGCAAAGGCCGATCAGCAGGAGGACCTGGGGATCCGTGATGGTGCTGAAGTGGGTGAACTTCTGGACTTCCACATAGGGCTCCGCGGGGGGGATGGCTTGCAAGACGATCTTGAGGCGCGTGAAGTCGCCCTTTTGCACGGTGACCAGTGCCTCGGCGTCGTAGAAGCCGGTGGCATTGACGCGGATCAGGTAGCTTCCGGGCGCAAGGTCCACGAATTCGAAGTCGCCGTTGCGGCTGCTGATGTCTGTGTGGGCGAGGGCAGGCAGGCGCACGGTGGCGCCCTGGATGGGTCGCACGGCTTCGTCCACGACAACGCCGGCAATGTGGCCGACCTTCGATTCATCCACGTCTTGCTCTGGGGCTTCCACGGCTTCGACGTCCCGTTGG
>JBFKLD010000156.1:0-3659 GCA_041630755.1 Thermoplasmatota archaeon | reverse complement strand
GGTCTACGCGTCCCGAACGCGCAAGTATACCAAACTAACCCACGGGGCCGTTGTGGCCGCCGACTCGGCGGCCCTCTATAAGCCGAGCGGTCAGCGCTTCCGCGCCACCACTGCCAGGCCCACGAGGCCGGCGATGATCAGGACCAATTCCGGGCCCGGTGTGCTGCGAAGCGGCGCCTTCGTCGGCTGTGGCGCGGGCACGTGGTCCGCGTAGGTGCCGGTGGCGGCGCTCACGGTGACCGTGAAGGGGCCTTCGTTGGTGATGCGGCCGCCCGCGACCAGCGTTTGCCCTTGGAAGCGGTTGCGCTCCTCGGCCACGGCGCGGAAGGTGTTCTCGCCGGACACCCAGCCGTCCATGTTGGCGGTGGCTTCCCAGCCGCCCAGGGCTTCGTCGTACTGCAGGTAGACGCGGCACGGGCGTTCGCCTTCGGCGTTGGGGTCGGCGCAGGTGCGGTCCAGCATCTCGAGGTAGACGGCGTGCAGGTTGCTGGCCTCAACGGCGGAGCGCACGAAGATGCTGTCCTGGGGTGCCTCGAGGTCCCGGATGCTGACCTCGAGCACCTCGGCGCGCGCAAGGAATTCCAGTTCGCGTGCCGTGGTCAAGCCGGCGCCGTCGGTGGCCGTCGCGTTGACGGTGTAGCTGCCTTCGGTGGTCGCGGCGATGGTGGCGCGGAAGTGCCCCTTCGCAATCTCCGCAAATTCGGTGGCCATGGTGCCGCTGGGGCCGTCCACGCGGATGGTGTAGGTGTCCACTGCGTCGTTGTCAGTCAAGAAGACGTCGACGATGACGCTGGAGCCGACTTGCTGCACGCCGGGGCTCGTGTAGATGTTGACCTCGGGGTTGCTGTAGTCGCTCACGGGGGGGTTGATGAACAGGATGAAGAACGCCAGCCAGGTGAAGAAGAACAGGAACCCGGTGCCGATCCATTCGCGGCGGGCCCAGTGGCTGATGTCGGTCTTGGTGACCTTGAAGATGAATTTGAGCCCGAAGCCCATCGCGGTGACGAGCAGGAGGCCGAGCCACCATCCGCCGGGGGCGCCGCCGACGGGGCCAAACAGCGCGAAGCTGATGCCGGCCGCCAGGATGCCCCAGAAGAACAGGATGACGGTGGTGCGGAAGCTGATCATCTCTTTGTGGATGAATGCCTCTTCGTCAAAGTCCGGAGGCACGAATTCGTATTCGTCCTTCGGTTGAGCATCCTCTTTGCGGGCCACGTCGCCGCCGAGGCCGACCCTGTTTAAAGCGCATCGGGCGTCGCGCGATGCGTGAAGGAGGCCCTGACCAATGTGGACGTTGCCGCCGTGGCAGCCGAGCTTTCCGCGTGGCTTGTGGGCGGACGCTTTGACAAGGCGTACCAGCCCGCCAAGGATCAGGTCCTCCTGCGTTTCCGCCGCCGCGGCGCGGGCCGTGCGGATGTGCTTGTGAAGCTTGGCTCCTTCATCACGGTCACGAAGCGGCCGCCGGAGAATCCTCAGAAGCCGAGCATGGTGGCGCAGATCTTGCGCGGCACCTTTGGCAACGGCCGCGTCGTGGGTGTGAGCCAGATCGGCTTCGACCGGGTCCTGCGCTTCGATGTCGAGAAGCCCGATGGCGTCCACAGCATCGTCATTGAGATGTTCCGTGAGGGCAACATGCTCATCCTGGCGCCCGATGGCACCATTGCGCTGCCGATGCGCGGCGAGGACTACCGCCACCGGAAGCTGCGCAAGGGCGAGGTGTACATCCCGCCGCCAGCAGGCGTCCACCCTCTGGAGCTGAGCCGGGATGCGCTTGTCGAGGAATCCGCGAAGGCGCGCAAGGACCTGGTGCGCTTCCTGGCCCTTGACTTGGGCTTCGGGCCTCTCTGGGCCGAGGAATTGTGCCTGCGCTCCGGCGTGGACAAGAACACCATCCCCGCCGACATGGATGCGGAGTGGACAGCGGTCCATGACGCCATTCAAGCATTGGCCAAGGACATCGCCCGCAATGACATGGCCCCCGCGGTCGTCTACAAAGACGGCGAGCCCATTGATGCGGTTCCGTTCCAGATGGAAAGCTACGCTGCGCCCGCACACGCGTTCGAGGAAGCCACCAGCTTCCAGGAAGCGCTCGATGTCTTTTTCGTCGGCGCAGAGCCCGATGAAGACGAGGAAGATCCGCGCCGCCGCCGCTTTGCCGAGGCGAAGGCCAAGATCCAGAGGCAGCTGGACCAGATGGAGAGCGCCATGGACGGGTTCACGGCCGACGAAGAGTCGGAGCGTGCCGATGGTGATGCGCTCTACGCCTCGTTCCAGGAAGTCCAAGGCATCCTCGATTCCCTGCATGCCGCCCGCGCGACGCGCAGTTGGCAGGACGTCGAGCAGGTCCTGCAGAAGGGCCGGGACGCCGGGCAGGAGGCCGCGCTCAAGATTCCCGAGCTGCACCCGCACACGGGCGAAGCGGTGCTTGCCATCAAGGACATGGACGGCAACCCTCGCAACGTTCGCGTGGACTTGCGCCAGAGCGTGCAGGAGAATGCCGATGCCCACTACGCCGCCGCCAAGAAGGCGCGCAGCCGCCGCGAAGGTGCCCTGAAGGCCGTCGAGGATGCCCGGCAGCGCATGCGAGACTTGGAATCCAAGGGCCTTGACGCATTCGGGGCTGCCCCCAAGAAGGCCGACCGCCAAAGCAGGCACTTCTGGTTCGAGACCTATCGCTGGACCATCACGCCTTCGGGACTTCTGGCCGTGGGTGGCCGCAACGCAGCGCAAAACGACGCCGTGGTCAAGAAATACCTGCGCGAAGGCGACCGCTACGTGCACGCCGAGATCCACGGTGCCCCAAGCGTGGTCGTGCGGCCGCCGGACAGCGTGGCAGACATTCCCGACGAAGACCTGCGTGTGGCGTGCCAGTTTGCTGCGTGCGCAAGCCGTGCCTGGCGCCAATTTGGCGCCGCCAGCGCTTACTGGGTCACCGCCAGCCAAGTCAACAAGACGCCCCGCAGCGGTGAATTCGTGCCTCGGGGCGCATGGATCGTGCACGGCAAGCGCAACATCGAATCCGATCTGCCGATGGAGTGGCTCGTGGGCGTCGTCAAGTTCAAGCGCAATGGCCAGCCAGTTCCTCCGGACACCGAGGACGCGATCGAGAAGGTCGTGGGTGGGCCGCCGGGTGGCATCGCGCCCTTTGCGCTTCGAAGCGTCACCGTGCGACCCGGGGACATGGACCCCAATGATGCGGCGGCGGTGCTGGCCGAGCGGCTCGGGGTCACCATCGAGGAAGCCCAAGCGGTGCTTCCCAATGGGCCGGTGAGTCTGTGAAGCTTCTGCGCAGCGACCGTCAGACGGGCACCCTCAAGTTGCGCATCGACACCCACGACGACTTGTGGGTGCTGCGCAACGTCATCGGCGAGGGCGACTTGGTCACGGCAAGCACGCACCGGACTGCCGAGTCGGCCACCGACAAGATCCGCAGTGAGAAGGCCGAAAAGAAACGCATGACGCTTGGTGTGCGCGTTGAATCGGTCGAGTGGCACGACTTCGACGATCACTTGCGCGTGCTGGGCACCATCGAGACCGGGCCCCAGGACCATGGCCGTCACCACACGCTCATCTTCCGTCCCGAGCAAGGGGATGAGTGCGAGGTGGCCAAGAAGGACGGATTGCGCCAATGGCATCTTGACCAGCTCAAGGACGCCGAG
>JBFKLD010000155.1:0-3684 GCA_041630755.1 Thermoplasmatota archaeon | reverse complement strand
CGCTTCATTGCCCACTGCTGGACGGCTCCCACGCTGACAGACGCTTCCACCGAGACGCCAGTCGCGCTCACGGGCAACCAGGGGCTGCTCACGGGAGCCGTTCCGCGGCAGGAGGGAGTGAACGTCGCCTATGTGCCGTTCACGCTCGATGCCGCGACGGCCCGCCTCACGATCGAGATCATCGCCGACGATGCCAGCGGCCCCAAGCAGGACCTGGATCTGACGCTCACAACACCCGAAGGCGAAGAATTCTGGAGCATCGGCAGCCCCTACACGGATGAGTTGGGCACGCTTTGGCAGGCCAACTTGGACGCCGTGATGCCGCCGGGGGACTACGTCGTGCGCGTGGATTCGTACAGTGGCTCCGCGTACACCGGAACCGTCGTGGTCACGCAGTCGCAACCTTGATGGGGGCGGCGGGGTCGGACGCTTCCATGCGCGTGGGAGTGTTGGCGGTGCAGGGAGCCGTGACGGAGCACATGGACGCTCTCAAGAAAGCGGCCAAGCAGCCCATCGAAGTGGTGGCGGTGCGCCATGGCCACGAGCTGGAAGGCCTCTCCGGCATCGTCTTGCCGGGCGGCGAAAGCACCACCATCAGCCGCTTGCTGCGAAGCGGAGCGATCCAAGAGCCGCTTCTCGAACGCGCCCGCGCAGGCACGCTGGCGGTGTTTGGCACCTGTGCCGGGGCGATCCTGCTTTCGGAGCGCGCCACCCACGACGTCGACGACAAAGACATCCAGCTTCTGGGACTGCTGGATGCCGAAGTCGACCGCAACGCGTTCGGGCGCCAAAAGGACAGCTTCGAGGGCGCGGTCGAGGTGGAGGGCGTCGGCACGGTGCCGGCCGTCTTCATCCGGGCACCCGTGTTCACCAAGGTCTGGGGGGACACCCAAGCCATTGCGACCACGGACCGAGGCATCGTGGCTGCGCGCAAGGGCCTCATCCTGGCCACCGCCTTCCATCCGGAGCTGACGCCGGACACGCAGCTGCACGCGCACTTCTTGGACCTGGCGTCTCAGGCCTGAATGCCTTCGAGGCGCTGCTTGCGAAGCAGGCTCTCCAAGTGGTCAATGCTCTTGCGGTAGTTCTCCACCGCGAGCTGGAAGTGGGCTTCACAGAAGTTCCACGCCTTCGACAGATCACCGTAGCGCAGCCGGAACGCGCGCTTGCGGTCCTCGGTGTAGGTGTCTTCGATGATGTCGTAATCCTTGAGCTTGTTCAGGTGGCGGTAGATGCTGGGCATGGTGGTGTCGCACGCCGAGGCCAATTGCTCGATGGTCCACTCCTTCGACGGATGCATCAGGAAGCAGTCGTACAGCATCCGGAATCCCACGCCGTTGTCGGGGCCCTTGCGGCCGACGTAGCCCATCATCCCAAAGACGGCTTGCGCGACGCGCTTGGGGTCCTCCTCCCCCGTCATCGGACTGTGGCTCACCACGTTCATTTCAAACGCCATGGGCGACAATGTTTGGCTTGATTCAAAGACCAAGCGTTACGATTTGCGCCCGCGAACAACGAAGGCCCCAATGGCGAGCACGATGGCGGTGACAAGCAGCAGCACCGAGATCCATCCATCTTCGTCCCAGAAGGTCGCTTCGCCGGGAGCTTCGAGGCCCTCCTGGGGGGCACTCCGGTCAGCCTCGTAGAAATTCTGGGCCCCCGTTCCCTGGCTTGGCTGGCTGGGCTCGCCGCTTGGTTCGGGCTCGCCGCTGGGCGCCGGTTCGCCACTTGGCTCGGGCTCGCCGCTGGGCGCCGGTTCGCCGCTTGGCTCGGGCTCGCCGCTTGGCTCGGGGTTGCTGGGCGCCGGTTCGCCTTGGCTCGAGTCGTCGGACGCCGACTCGCTTGCGTACGCCCCTTGCGGATCCGTCGGCCCGCTGCGCGCCTCGAACTGGCCACGATTCTCTTCCCACCACCAGCCAAGGGCCCGGCCAAGCATGGCGACCCCCCCGCCGGCTGCAGCGACGCTCAGGCCGAGCATCACCATGAAGGACGTCGTCTCTTGAGGATGCAAGAGGCGCTCGCCTTCCCAGGTCAACTCGTAGTAGACCCACTTGCGCCCCTCGTCCTTCTTCTTGACGAGGCCTGTCGCCACCAGCATCTGGAGGTGCTCGTGGACGGTGGCCTTGTTGAGCTCCAATTCGTGGGCAAGCTCCGTGACGGTCTTGCGCCGCTCGTCGAGGGCACGCATGACGGCCAGCCGGGTGGGGCTGGCAAGCGCCTTGAATGTCTCCACGTCGAGGATGACCTTGGCCACGGGTTGTATGTGTCCAGCGTGTGGATTAACGGTTCTGGTTCCGTTGGGAAAAAGCCGTCACACCGAGATGCGCACATCGCGGAAGCGGATTGCGGGCACAGTGGCGCCATCTTCGCGGGGCGCGTCGCTCACTCCATCCACTCCAAGAAGCAGCGCCGGCAGGTTTCCGCCAAGGGCGACTTCCTTGGCCGCGCCGACGACCTCGCCTTTCTCGATCCGCCACACATTGGGCGCCGTCACCGAGAAGTCGCCCGTGGTGATGTTGGCCGTGTGCGCGCCCAGGACGCTGCCGATGAGCAATCCCTCGTCCACGCCGGCCAAGAGCTTGTCCATTGCGTAGGCATCGCCGCCAACGACCAAGTGTTGGGCCCCCGTGCGCGGCCGGTCCTTGAAGGATCCGCGCACAGCGCTGTGGGTTGGGTCCGTGGCGTGATCTGCGGCATCCATGCCGTCGAAGAGGTAGGTTTCAAGAACACCATCCGCCACGATGGGAATGTCGCGTGCGGGGCGGCCTTCGCCATCGAACGGTTCCGGACCGATGGCCGTGCTGCGCAGGGGATTGTCATGGATGGAGAGCGCCTTGCTGGCCACCTCTTCGCCAATCTTGCCGGACCAGACGGTCTTTCCACGCAAGGCATCGTGACCGTTGGCTGCGCGCTCGATGAGGTTGCCAAGCATTTCGCTGGCCGCTTCCGGCAAGAAGATGCAGTCCATCGTTCCGCCCTCCACGGGGCGAGGGTCGCGCAGGCTTGCTGCGGTGACTGCCGTCTGTTCGCCCAAGGCGTGGGCGTCAATCTTGCCCAAGTAGTCTGTGGCGGAATCCCAGTGGGCAATTGTCGTCTCGCCTTCGATGACGAGGCTCAAGCCAGCGCTGGTTTCCGTGGCGCGGTCTTCGACGGCGTGACCGTGGCTGTTGGCCAGGGCGTGGGCGCCCCACGAGTGGCTGGTGCCTCCACCAACGACGTTGACCTCGTGGTCCGCCGTGGCGTCAAGAACGTCGCGGGCCATCTGCACGACCGCCGCGGGGTCAAGGGCCGCCACCGACTCTGCCCAACGCGGCCCAAGCGTCGGCGCGGGAACCGCGTCCGGGAAGGCAAACGGTTTGGTGGGCATGAGCCGGGCATTCTGCAGGGCGCGGTCAATGGCCGCTTCCATCTGCCGCTCATCGGTCATGTAGGCAAATCCGACGCGGCCATCCTTGATGACGCGGATGCTTCCTCCCTGCGACTCGGCGGTGCTGGTGACCGCCAGGGCGCCCTTCTCGATCTCCACGTCGAGGCTGGCGCCTTGCTCCCAGTACGCTTCCGCGTGGTCCGCGCCGCTCGACGTGGCGGCCTTGACGATGCGCTCGCAACGCTCAAGAAGGCTCATGCGGAACCTCCGACCAGGCAGTCGGCGATCCGCACAAGGGGCCCGCCGTCGCAGACAGG
>JBFKLD010000154.1:0-3724 GCA_041630755.1 Thermoplasmatota archaeon | reverse complement strand
GGAGTCGCGCACTTCGCGGGTGGGCCAGTGACCGTACAGGGCGATGCCCAGCCGGACCATGTCGAACCTCCACT
Source organism: Thermoplasmatota archaeon (assembly GCA_041630755.1). GTDB lineage: Archaea > Thermoplasmatota > E2 > JACPAO01 > JAHFTW01 > JBFKLD01. The sequence goes on along the minus strand of JBFKLD010000154.1, from coordinate 3,650 downwards.
GCGGGTGAAGGAGCGCGGCGCTGCTGCTGCAAAGATGCCGCTGCCCGGGGGCAATGCCGTGGTCGTCCAATGCGTCGAGGAAGGCGATGAAGCGCTCCGCTTGGGCCTCGACCCGGGGGGCGTTGGCGGCCCGCTCTGCACCGGCAAGGTGTGAGCATGTGCCTGCGATGGTGACATCTTCCGGCGCCTGGCGGGCAATCTGAAGCGCCTGCGCGTGGGGCAATCCCGTGCGGTGCATCCCGGTTTCAACTTCGAGATGAATGCGGGCCGGGACTTCGGCATCCATGACTTGCTGCCACGATGCTTGCCGGCTCACCGTGATCTCCATTGCTTGGTGCGTCGCCCATGGGATGTCCTGCGTATCCAAGTGGCCCATGATGATGATGCGGGCTCCGGGTGCCACGCGGCGGACCCGTTCCGCTTCGGCGGCGCTGAAGGTGGCGAAGGTGCGCTGCCCTGCCGCCATGGCAGCGGGGACGACCGTCGGGATCCCATGCCCATAGGCATTGGCTTTGACGACGAAGGCCACCTCCGCAGGGTCCATGATCTTCTGCAGGTTGTGGATGTTCGCCTGAAGGGCATCTCGGTCCACGCGGATGGTGCTCGGGGTTACGACGATGCGATCGCCCTCCAGAGCTTGATGCCCGTGGCGAGCAGGGCATCGGGGAAAACGTAGTTTGGATCATGCAGGTCCGGAACATCGCCTGCGCCCAGGCCAAGCAGCGCGCCTGGCCATCTGCTCGTCGCGTGGCCAAAGTCTTCCGACCAAGCAAACGGTTCCTTGCGCACAATCGTGGGGATGCCGATCGAAGCCGCCGCTTGGCGCACCAGTTCCACGCATGCGGCATCGTTGCGCGTTTCGGGAAATGGCTCGACGCGGTCGGCGTCGCCTTGGGCGCTCCATGCTTCGTAGCATGCGTCGAGATGGGCTTGGGTGCCGCGGACGGTCGCAGCAGCCCGCCCGCTGCCGGGCCGGATGCCGTAGTCCTCGTTCCCGTAGTGCAGCGCAACCAATGTGCCGCGTCGGCGCATGTCGTTGGCCAGTTCCGTCAAGGGGGCGTACACGTCGCCGGGGGCTTCCGGGACGGAGGCGTGCGCGGTTTTGCCCTTCAAGGTCACGCGGATGCCTGTGGATGCGAGTGCGCCTGGCCCCAAGATGACCGCGCCGCGCGTGGCCCCAGGCACATTGTGGATGGCGAAGACTTGGTCGACGTCTTCCAGGGCCGGATCTTCGAGGCAGCGAAGCATTCCCTCCCCGGTTTCCTCGGCGGGCTGGAACAGCGCAAGCACCGTTCCTTTGGGTTCCATCCCCGGAAGCGCAGCGGCGAGCATGGCCATGTGGCCGTCGTGGCCGCAGCGGTGACCGTGGGGCAGTGCATCCAGGTCTGCGCGCAGAAGGCGCACGGGCTTGCCTTCTCCGATGCGGTAGAGGAGGCCCCCGGCGGGCCGCGCAATGGGTCGGAGGCTTTCTGCTTCGAGGGCCTCTTCGAGGATGCTGACCGCTGCGTGCTCCTTCCATGCGGTGCCGGGATGGGCATGCAGCTGGCGGCGGAGGGTCGTCGCGTCCACAAACGATGGACTGGGTCAGGGCCTTCAATCCTTGCCCGAAGAGTGGTGGGGTGCGAGGCTCTGGCGGGCCTTCAGCTCGCGTAGACAAGCTGGGCTTCAATGCGCTCGCGCAGGACGGCCACAACGCCGTCCCCGCATGGGGTTTCTGTTTCCATGGGTCAAGATGTGGTCGAAGCAGACCTAAGGGTCTTCCCTCGAAATCACGGAATCGATTGAGGGATGCGCCGCATTTGTGGGGGAAGAGGGGGGAGGGAGCACACAATCAATCGCGAATGCCCGCTTCGCACACCATGGAGACGGCTTCGCCCTCGGGCAGGTGCGGGCTGTCAATGAGGCGGCAGATGCGCTTGCCGCCCTTGGATTTCCGCAAGTAGATGCGGAACGTGCTCGTGTGGCCGACGATGTGGCCGCCGATGGCGCGCGTCGGGTCGCCAAAGAACGCATCCGGCTTGGCGCTCACTTGGTTCGTCACGATGACAGCTGCATTGTTGAGGCCTGCCAACTTCTGCAGATCGTGCATGTGGCGGTTCAGCTTCTGCTGGCGTTCCGCAAGCGTGCCGCGACCCACGAATTCGGCGCGGAAGTGCGCGGTCAGACTGTCGACGACAATGACGCGGATGGGGTGCTGGCGGCAGATTTCGCCGGCACGTTCGGCGAGGAGCATCTGGTGGTTGCTGTTGAATGCGCGCGCGACGTGGATCTTCGACAGCACGTCGGAAGGGTCCATGCCGTACGCTTCTGCCATCTGCGTGATCCGCTCAGGCCGGAACGTGTTCTCGGTGTCGATGAAGAGGGCGTGGCCTTCCAAGCCCCCGTCCTCGATGGAGCGCTGGACGTTCACGCACAGTTGGTGCGCAAACTGGGTTTTGCACGACCCAAATTCGCCAAAGAATTCGGTGATCGATTGCGTTTCGATGCCTCCGCCCATCAGCTCATCGAAGGCGTGGCTTCCCGTGTGGATCTTGTTGACTGTGCTGCGCTTTTCTGCCACTTCCAGGCCAGAGATGAAGCCGCCGACATCCGCGAGCTTGCGGGCGGCGTTGATGATCTTTTGCGCCACGCCTTCGCCCACATCGCACTTTTCGGCAAGCTCGTTCGGACTCGTGACGGCGATGCTCATCAGATCCTCGAAGCCGGCTTCCTTCAGCTTGTCCGCCGTTGCGGGGCCGACGCCTGGCAGGTCATCCACGCTGAGGCGCGTCGATTCTTCCGGTTCCGGTTCGGTGGGCTCGACGAGGGTGGGCATGCCCAAGGCCTTGCGCGCATCTTCGATAGTCTTGCGCGCCACGTTGCGGCTGAGGCCTGCAAACTCCTTGATGTCGTCGGCGGAGCTCTTGGCGATCCCTTCCACCGTTTCGTACCCACCGGCGCGAAGCTTCTCGGCCTTCTGGGCGTTCATCGTCGGCAGGTCCTCGATGGCAAGCCCGCCGGTCGCGTCGACGATGGCTTTGGCGCCGGCGATGATGGTTCCGGCCGCATCCGCGCTCATGCCGGTCTTCTGCGCGAGCACGGCGGGGTCGGCTTCGGCGATCATGACCACACTGGGGAATCCCGCTTCGGTCAGCTTCTCGGCCTTGGCTTGACCAACGCCGGGCAATTCGGTGAGAGGCATCTTGGACATGGTTGCTCAACCTCTCCATGCCCGGCTGCAGGCATAGCCCGTGCGCGGGGGCAAGTGAATCTACGTGGTGCGTGGTCAGGGCAGGTCGAGGGGCTCCCCGTCATCCAAGTTGTAGCGCCCCGGATCGTACTTCTGGCGGGCAGGCTTCGGGCGGCTTGCCAGGACCACGGTCTGGCGCCGCTTGGCCGCATGGAGCCCTTTGCGGTAGCCGCGTGCCTCCGCTTCCCGCTCGGTGCGCTGCAGCACCCGCGCGTGCGCCGTGGCGCCTTCCCCTGCGCGCCCGAGGAATGCGGCCACGAACGCGCGCGGAATGGGACTTGGAGGTTCCGTGCGCGGCCGCAGCCGGCCGGCTTCGCGGATGACTTGGATGCGCCCTTCGGCATCGGGGCACAGGATGCCCCAGCGCGCCGGCACTTCCTCTTCCTTGTACACGTCGGGTGCTCCCGCCACGAGCCACCAG
>JBFKLD010000153.1:0-3738 GCA_041630755.1 Thermoplasmatota archaeon | reverse complement strand
CGGCGACCAGGAGCTCAACCCCAAAAGCAAGCCCGGATCGGATTTCTTGGCCCACGTCTGCCAGGAGTGGGAAGCGGCGGCGGCTCCCGCAAAGGACGCCGGGGCGCGCGTCGTCCACTTGCGCACCGGAATCGTGCTGAGCAAGCACGGCGGCGCCCTCCGGAAGATGCTTCCGCCCTTCAAGATGGGCCTCGGCGGCCGGGTTGGCTCAGGCCAGCAATGGTGGCCGTGGATCGCGCTTCCGGACATGGTGGGTTTGGTGGAGCACGCCATCTTGGGCGAGCTGGAAGGCCCCGTCCACGCCGTCGCGGGCGCCACGCAGAGCGAAGAGTTCACGCGCACCCTGGCCGGAGTCTTGGGGCGTCCCCACGTGGCGCCGCTTCCGGCGTTTGCCGTGAAGGCCCTCTTTGGCGAAATGGGCCAGGCCGTGCTCTTGGGCAGCCAACGCACCGTTGCGGGGCCCCACGAATGGCGGTTCCCTTCCCTGGAGGGTGCCCTCCGGAATGCCCTCGGGTAAGCGCCATACCGCTTATGTAGGGGGTCTGTGTCGGCCGGATTGGACACGCGCCGTTTCGGCGTCGCGTGATCGGTGAAATCATGTCCCGCATTGGATCCAAGAAGCCCGTCCGCGACAACGCTCCGGAATGGGTCAGCATGCTCCCCCGTGAGATCGAAGCCAAGGTCATCGAGATGGCCAAGGAAGGCACCCAGCCGGCCGTCATCGGCCTGAAGCTGCGCGACAGCTACGGTGTGCCCAGCGTTCACGAAGTGACCGGCAAGAAGGTCGGCCAGATCATCGCCGACGCTGGCGCCGCCCCCGCGGTGCCCCAGGATCTGACGAACATGATCCGCCGCGCCATCAACCTCCAGGAGCACCTGCAGAAGAACCGCAAGGATCTGCACAACACCCGCGGCCTCGAGCTTCTCGAAGCCCGCATCCGCAAGCTGGCCAAGTACTACCAGAAGAACGGCGCCCTGCCGATGGACTGGAAGTACACCCGCAAGGGTGCCCGCCTGCTGGTCGACTAAGCCGTCGGAACACTCCTCCTTCATTTTCCCCCCACCTTTTGCGCCGTCGCGTTCTTGACCCGGCGGCTCCTGGTCCCCGCGTGGACCCTCTGCTTGACGCCGCCGCAGAGACGGCCACGTACGTCCAATCCTTGCCCAAGCTGCGCTGGTTCCTGGACTGCGACATCGACGCGGACGGCCTGTGCGCCGCGGCGGTCGCTGCGACGGCTCTGCAGCGCGCCGGGCATCGATTCCGGGTGCGCGCCAGCCGCGGCAAGACCGCGGCAGACTACGAGGCCGTGCTCGAAGAAGACGCAGATGCGTTCATGTTCCTCGACAAGGGCGCCAGCCACACCCACACGCTGGCCAAGGCCGGAAAACCCGTCGTCGTTCTTGACCATCACAACGTGGGAGATCTGCACGGCGTCCAGATGCTCAACCCACGGGCCCTCGGGCTGGATGGAGGCAAGCACGCCAGTGCCTCCACCACCGCACTGGCATTCGCTGTCGCCTTGGATGCGCGCAATTGGGACCTTGCCCCGGTCGCTCTGAGCGGCGCCATCGGCGATTGGCAGCACCGCGGCGGCTGGAAGGGCTGGAACGCCCTGGCCATCGAAGAAGCCACGGCGCGCGGGCACATCACGACCCAGCCGCTTCCCCGCCTCATCGGCATGGATCTCGCAGAGGCGCTCAGCCGCCGCCAGGGGCTGCCGGGCGTCACCGGAAGCCGCGAGGGTGCCGAACAGGTCCTTGCAGGCCTTGGCATCGCGGCTCACGCGGAGGCGGAGGATCTGAGCCTTGACCAGCGCGGGGCGCTCGTCACGGAGCTTGTGCGCCGCCACCTGTTGGCGGAAACGGACCCCACGGGGCTCGCAGACACCACGCTGTGGAACCGGAAACTGGGCACAAGCCTGCGCCACGTGTTTCGCATCGCGGACGCCTGCGGCCGCTTGGAGCACCCGGGCATTGGGCTTGCCTACCTCCTGGGCGACCGCCACGCGAAGGAGGAGGCCCTGGAGCACTTCGACGACTACAAGCGGCGCCTGGTGCGCGCACTCAAAGTCGTTGAAGAGCGCGGGACCGAGCGCCGCGGCAAGCTGCACGTCGTCTGGACCGACGACGCGCGCCTCACCGGCATGGTCGGCGGGCTGACCGTGTCGGTCGTCCGACCCCAAGCGACGCCCCTGGTCATCCTGGCTCGGCGCCCGGACAGCCGCGTGCAGGTGAGCACGCGAGGCACGCACGAGATGGTCGGCGCGGGCCTCGACCTGGGGGCCGCCGTCAAGGAAGCCGCCATGGCCGTGGGGCATGAAGGGGGCGGCCACCCCATTGCCGCCGGCACCGTGCTTGATGGCGAGGATGTAGAGCCCTTCCTGGCTGCCCTCGATGGCGCGGTGCGTGCCCAACCCTGGGCATCTTAAGGCCGTGCGGCGTGGCCGCCGCATGGACGCGACCCTGGAATTGACGTTCAAGGATGCCGCAGAGGCAGCCATGGTGGCACAAGCCATCGGCCCCGACGATCCCGAGCACGCGAAGGTGACGGTCCAAGGGGACACGGTGCACGTCACGGCATCGGCAAGCAGCGTGGGGGGAATCCTGCGGACCCTGGACGACGTGCTTGCCTGCGTCCGGGCTGCCGCCCCTGACGCGTGATGGAGCCCGTGCGCCGGCTTTCCACTAGCAATGCCTAAGCCCGGGCCCGGACTCGGCCGCCTGTGCTGGACATCAAGCTCCTGCGTGAGTCCCCCGACACGGTGCGTGCTGACCTGAAGAAGCGCGGCCGCGACCCGGCCGTCGTGGATGCATTGCTCGCGGAGGACCAAGCCTGGCGCGAAGGCCTCCAGGCCTTGAATGACCTGCGCGCCGAACGGAACGCCGCCGCCAAGGGCATCGCCGAAGCCAAGAAATCCGGCGGCGACGCGAGCGAGGCCCTGGCGCGCATGAAGCAAGTCAGTGCGGACATCAAGCGCCGCGAAGACGAGGTGGCCGCTGCAGAAGATGCGCGCGACAAGATCCTCCGGAGCCTCCCCAACTTGATGCACGACAGCGTTCCTGTCGGCGACGACGACACGCAGAACGTCGAGGTGCGGTCATGGGGCGGAACGCCTAAGCACGAATTCGACGCCGTGAGCCACGTCGATCTGCTCGAATCCTTGGACGTCGCGGACACCGAACGCGCCGCCCGTGCCGCCGGAAGCCGGTTTGTCTACCTCAAAAACGACCTCGTGATGCTTGGTCGCGCGCTCGAATTCTTCGCCTTGCAGCACTTGCAATCCAAGGGCTACCAGCCCGTGGAGCCGCCATTCATGCTGCGCCGCGAAGCCGTCGAAGGCGCCGTGGACCTCTCGGACTTCGAGGACGTCATCTACAAGGTCGAAGCCGGAAGCGGAGCCGCAAAGGACGACGCGCCGGAGCTGTTTCTCATCGCCACCAGTGAGCACCCCCTGGCCGCGCTGCACATGGGCGAGATCCTGGACAGCAGCCAATTTCCGCTCAAGTACGCCGGCGTGAGCCCCTGCTTCCGCAAGGAAGCCGGCGCGCACGGCAAGGACACGAAGGGCATCTTCCGCGTCCACCAGTTCAGCAAGGTGGAGCAATTCGTCTACGCGACCCAAGAGCAGTCGTGGGAGATCCATGAAGAGCTTCTGCAGAATGCGGAAGAGATCTACCAGGCCCTGGAGATCCCGTACCGCGTCGTCAACATCTGCACTGGCGACTTGGGCACGGTGG
>JBFKLD010000152.1:0-3740 GCA_041630755.1 Thermoplasmatota archaeon | reverse complement strand
TGGGCGTGCACGGTCAGATCAGCGGCCGCGCCGTGGCATCGTTTCGCGGAGAATCGGCCCGCATGAGCGTCGTCGGCGTGGAGCCTGAGAGCTGGCAACGGATCCTCGACCCGGATCTCGGGGAAGGCCGGCTGCTTGGACCCAACGAAGGACGGAACGTGGTCCTTGGCTACGACGCCGCCCAAGAATTGTTCTCCAATCCCCTCAACCTGAACCAGCAGCTGGACATCAACGATGTCCGGTACCGTGTCGTAGGCATCCTAGCCAATGGCGATGGCCGCGCCGACGAGAACATCTACATGGCCCGCGCCGAGGCGTGGACGCTGCTCGAATCCGAGGATGTGCTGAGCATGATGACGGCCAAGCGCAGCCCGCTCGTTGCAGAGGATGACGCCGTGGCGGCCATCGAGCAAGCACTCCTGCGCTCGCGTGGCTTGAACCCCGACGAGATCGATTTCACACTCATCACCGCCGCAGACATCCAAGAGCAGATTGAAGACATCACGGCCACCGTCCGCGTGTTTCTTGGCAGCATCAGCGGCGTCTCCCTGGTCGTGGGCGGCATTGGCATCGCCAACACGATGTTCATGACCGTCATGGAGCGCAGCCGCCAGATTGGCATCCTGAAGGCAGTCGGGATGCCGCGTCGGGAAGTCATCACGCTCTTTCTCATCGAGTCTGCCCTGCTTGGCGCCTTGGGCGGATTGATCGGCGCACTCATCGGAACCGTCGCCGCGGTGGGATTGACCATCCCGGGCTCCCCATTCGACAACGGTGTGCCGGCCGTGCCGGACCCCATCACCATCCTGAACATGACATTGTTCAGCATCGGCATCGGCAGCGCCGCAGGCGCCATCCCCGCCATCCGTGCCAGCAGCGTCCCCGCCGTGGAGAGCTTGGAAGGCGTGGCCTAGCACGCGTGGGAGAGAACCGGACGCACCGTCACATTGCCCCCGATGGGGCGGTGGGCGCGCAGGACGGTGACTTCCTGGGCGTCGGAAACTCCGCACAAGTAGTTGGCCAGCGGCACGGGGTTCAGGTTCCGTTGGCCTCCGATGTCGTACATGAATTTCCGCCAACGGAAATCCGGATACGGGCTGGGCTCGATGAGGCGGGCGGGATCTTGGCGCTGCCCGAAAAGGGCGTCACCGTCCTCTGTCGGGAAGGTGTGCCAGACATCTTGCCTGTGTGGATTGGCAAACATCGCCCAGCCATGTCCATGCTGCTCGACCAGCTCATTGTCCGGTGTCGGAACGACACCCAAGCTCACGATGCTCCAGAGCAGCAAGATGGCAAGCGCCGCTGATGGAAGCGCATCCTTCCAACCAATCTCCGGCCGAGGAAGGTCGAAGCGGGTCCACCGATTCCAGAACATCGGCGGCAAGAATGCCATCAGCAACGCCATGGAAGCCAGCGGGAACAGCCCGATGCGCATGAGGACAAACATGGACCCGTGCGCAAGCATGAAGGCGCCGACCAGGACGATGCGCGTGCGCCCGGTGGCCACGAGGAGCATGGGCGACAAGGCCAGCATCAATAGCCACCCATAGGCTGCAAGCCGCAAGTCGAACGCCGAGAACACATGCCCAAGCTCGGTCGTCATCCGCTCGGATGCGAAGACGATGTTGAGCGCCTCGCCGCTTCGCCACACATCCACGCGCAGCTTGAAGACGAGGTTTGTGACGTAGATCAGCACTGGAAGCGCCAGGAGCCCCACTTCAGCGATGCGGGAGCCCCGCGCGTCAGGCACCAGCGTCCACGGCACGTGCGGCAAGAAAAGAAGCCAGAACGTGACGAGAAGCACAAGTGAATCGCCGGTGTTCAGGACGATGGGGTTGCGAAGCAGAAGCGAGGCATGCAGGACCAGGACGGCCGCGCCGATGCGACGCACATGGAACCCAAATCCCCACGCGACGGCGAGCACCATCTGCAACGCGAACAGGGCGTGCTGGAACCAGGCGGCACCGCTCCACATGTGCACGCTGATTGTGGAAAGAGTGGGGAATGTGGCGCGCGCCATCGCGCGCGGAAATGCCCCGGCATCCGTGTAGAAGACCACGATGTCGGGCCACCGCAGAAGCAGATCCAGCGCAATCCATGCCGCGCACGCGATGCGCAATGCGGCAACCGCACGTGGATCCACCTGGAGGCGCACGGCCTGCGATGGGGGCGCGGGCTGAAGGCCTTACTGGCGCTTGGCAGCCTTGAAGCGCCAGTCCTCGGCGGGGCGCGGCAAGAGCTTGCGGCCACTGAGCGTCGCGCGGGCCAAGGCTTGGCACACACGGTCCATCTCGGAGGCCGGAATCTCTGCGACGCTCATGCGCTGCAGGACGTCGATGCGACCGATGTCTTCGGCGCGCAGGCCGCCCACGTTGGTGAGCACACCGACGATCGAGCCGGCGTGGACCTTGTCAATGGTGCCGACCTTGAAGCAGAGCGCGCCGGCCTCGGCGGGTTCGACTTCTTCGGGCACGTCAAGAAGCAGCGTCAGCGCGCGTGCGGCGACTTCTTGGAAGCTCAGGCCCGCGGCGTCGGCCAGGGCAAGGGCGTCGGTGGCTTCGGGCACAGGCTCGACGTCCAGAAGGTCTTGGACGATGCGCTCGCTGCGCAGGGCAGCCAAGTCGTCGTCGGTGGGGATCTGGATCTTTTCGAGGCGCCCTGCGACCTTCTGGATCGGGTGCAGGCGCTTCATGGCGCCAGGGCGCAAGAAGAGGATGCTGCGGCCTTCACGGCCTGCGCGGCCGGTGCGGCCGATGCGGTGGATGTACGTCTCGACGTCGCCGGCGGGCTCGTCGTGGAGCACCAGGTCAACCTCTTCGACGTCCAGGCCGCGCGCAGCCACGTCGGTGGCCACAAGAAGCGTGGTGCGACCGTCGCGGAAGCGCTGCATCACAGCGTCGCGCTGGCCTTGGGCCATGCCGCCGTGCAGGGCTTCAGCGTTGAGCTCCTCGGCCAGCTCCTCGACGCGTTGGCGGGTGCGGGCAAACAGCAGAGCCGCGCGGGGCGCTTCTGCTTCAATGAGGCGGGCAATGGCGCGGGGCTTGTCGCGCCCGGCCACGAGCGCAAAGCACTGCTCGACGCTCGAGGCAGCGGCGCCGCCACCGGCGCGCACTTGGACGGCTTCCTTGAGCGCCTTGGCCGCCAGCTTCTCAATGGCGGGCGGCAACGTGGCCGTGAAGAGCATCGTTTGGCGCTCTTCGGGAATGGTGTCGACGATGGCGTCCACTTCATCCTGGAAGCCCATGCTCAGCATCTCGTCGGCTTCATCGAGCACGAGGATGGACATCTCGTCGAGGCGCAGCGTTTTGCGCGTCAGGTGGTCCACGACGCGGCCGGGCGTGGCGACGAAGATGGCGCCGGGGTGGCGCTTGATGGCGTGGACTTGATCCTGGAAGCTGGCGCCACCGATGAGGCAGACAACATCCACGGGGCTGCCGTGGGCGATCGCCTGCAGTTCGCGCTGGACTTGCTTGGCCAGTTCGCGCGTGGGCGTGAGCACAATGCCGCGGCGGCCTTCGCGCGCGGCTTCGATGAGGGGGATGCCGAAGGCGGCGGTCTTGCCGGTGCCGGTCTGGGCTTGGGCGATGACGTCCCGTCCTTCCAGGAGGGCGGGGATGGTTTGCTCTTGGACCGGCGTGGTTTCTTTGAAGCCCATGGCTTCGAGGGCGCGCTTGGTCACAGAGTCAATTGGCAACGATTCAAACAACATGTGGAAACTCCGAGGCGGAGCCCCGTTGGTT
>JBFKLD010000151.1:0-3769 GCA_041630755.1 Thermoplasmatota archaeon | reverse complement strand
TTGTTGCTTGCTCCCCGCATGCGCCTGGAGAGTATCGCATGATGCGCCAACGGACCAACCAGCCGAAGAAGATCGGCAAGATGCAATTCGGCTTGCTGAGCCCCAAGGAGATCCGTGGGCTCTCCGCGACCAAGGTCATCACCGCCGACACGTACGACGACGATGGCTTCCCCATCGAGATGGGTCTCATGGACCCCCGCATGGGTGTCATCGAACCCGGTCTGCGCTGCAAGACGTGCGGCCAGAAGGTCGGCGACTGCCCCGGTCACTTTGGCCACATTGACCTGGCCATGCCGGTCATCCACGTGGGTTTCGTGCGCACCGTGCGCGACATCCTGCGCGCCACGGACCGCGCCACGGGTCGCCTGCTGCTTTCCGACCGCAGCCGCGAAGAGTACGAGAAGGAACTCAAGCAGCTGCGCGAAGAAGGCCGCGACAGCACCCAGCTGACCAAGCGCCTCGTGAAGGAGTGCAGCAACGTCACCGTCTCCCCGCACAGTGGCCGCGAGCACGGCACCATCGACGTGGACAAGCCCACGACGTTCCGCGAGAACGGCCACAAGATGACCCCCAGTGAGGTCCGCGAGTGGCTCGAGAAGGTGCCCGACGAAGACCTGCCTCTGCTGGGCATCAACCCCGAAGTGTGCCGCCCCGAATGGATGGTCTTGACTGTCCTTCCGGTGCCCCCGGTGACGATGCGCCCCAGCATCACCCTCGACAGCGGTGAACGCTCCGAGGACGACTTGACGCACAAGCTCGTTGACGTGATCCGCATCAACCAGCGCCTGCAGGAGAACCGCGACGCCGGTGCCCCGCAATTGATCGTCGAGGACTTGTGGGAACTTCTGCAGTACCACATCACGACCTACTTCGACAACCAGACGGCCGGCATTCCCCCGGCCCGTCACCGCAGCGGTCGCCCCCTGAAGACCATCAGCCAGCGGCTGAAGGGCAAGGAAGGGCGCTTCCGCAGCAACTTGTCTGGTAAGCGTGTCAACTTCTCGGCCCGTACCGTCATCAGCCCGGACCCGAATTTGAGCATCAACGAAGTGGGCTGCCCGATCCAGTGCGCCCGCGAGCTCACGGTTCCGGTGCGCGTGACGGCGGCCAACTTCGCGCACTGCCAGGAACTGATCCTGCGCGGTCCCGAGCCCGAAGCCCCCAGCGGCAAGCTGTACGTGCCTGGTGTGAACTACGTGCGCCGCCCCGACGGGCGCCGCGTCAAGATCACCGACAAGAGCGCCGAAGAAGTGGCCAAGCGCCTCGAAGTCGGTGCCATCGTCGAACGCCAGCTCACCGACGGCGACGTGGTCCTGTTCAACCGGCAGCCCACGCTCCACCGCATGAGCATGATGGCGCACACCGTGCGCGTCATGCCCGGCAAGACGTTCCGCTTCAACCTGCCCTGCTGCCCGCCCTACAACGCGGACTTTGACGGGGACGAGATGAACATGCACGTCATCCAGGGCGAAGAGGCCCGTGCCGAAGCCGAGATCCTCATGAAGGTGCAGGAGAACATCCGCTCTCCGCGCTTCGGTGGCCCCATCATCGGTGCCATCCACGACCACATCAGCGGCAACTTCCTGCTGACGTGGAACTACTTCAACAAGGATGCCAAGGGCGCCAAGCTCGCCCTGCAGGACGCCACGCAGGTCTTGGCCCGCGTCGGCTTCAAGGGCCAGCTCGACAAGGACACGATCTTCGAAGAGACCGTCAACGGCGAGAAGCGCAAATTCGTGTGGGGCAAGGACCTCTTCAGCACGCTCCTGCCGGACGACCTGAACCTCGAATACCGCTCCGCCGCCGCGGCTCCCCGCTCGGAAGTCGCCAAGGCACTCGGCAAGCCCGTCGAGAAGCTCACCACCGACGAATACGACCAGTACCTGCTCGACCAGGACTACATGGTGCGCATCGAGGGTGGCAAGCTCATCACTGGTGGCATTGACGAGAAGGGCATCAGCTCGTTCAAGGGCCAGATCCTGGACCAGATCGCGCGCCGCCACGGCAACGCCCGCGCCCGCGAATTCCTGGACAAGGTCACCAAGCTCGGCAACGGCTACCTGACCCTGCGCGGCTTCAGCACCAGCATCGATGACGAGGACATCCCGCCGGAAGCGGTGGAGGAGATCCACAACCGCATCGAGCAGACCAAGGCTCGCGTCGACGAGATGGTCAAGCAGTATGAAGCCGGCACGCTGCAGTCCCTGCCTGGCCGCAGCCTCGAGGAAACCCTCGAGATGGAGATCATGCGCGAAACGGGTCAGGCCCGTGACGCGGCTGGTGAGATCGCGGCCAAGTACCTCGGCATGGAGAACAGCGCTGTGCTGATGGCGCGCTGCGGTGCCCGTGGTTCGATGCTCAACTTGTCGCAGATGGCTGGCCTCGTGGGTCAGCAGGCTGTGCGCGGTGAGCGCATCAAGCGTGGCTACGCCCACCGGACGCTGCCTCACTTCAAGTGGCACGACCTGGGTGCCGACGCCAAGGGCTTCGTGGCTGCCAGCTACAAGGAAGGCCTGACTCCGACGGAGTACTTCTTCCACAGCATGGGTGGCCGTGAAGGTCTCGTGGACACGGCCGTGCGTACGAGCCGGTCCGGTTACATGCAACGCCGTCTCATCAACGCGCTGGAAGACCTGAAGGTCGCCGCCGACGGAACTGTCCGCAACACGGCCGGCACCGTCATCCAATTCACCTACGGTGAAGACGGCGTGGACCCGACGCGCAGCGCCGGTGGAGACCCCATCGACTTCGAGTACATCTACGGTGAAGTCAAGCGCCAAGGAGGCAAGAAGTAATGGCCAGTCCGCAAACCATCAAGTCCTTCGTGAACACGTACAAGCTGAGCCAGGCGGAAGCCGAGCAGCTTGCCCAAGCGTTCACGGTCACCAAGGCCAAGCAGGCCACCAAGGACCAGATCATGAAGGAAGCCGGCTTCACCGGCATGGAAGCCGAGGACATCCTCCTCAAGCTCCAGAAGGGGAAGCGTGAGGCGGCTGCCCGCCGCGGCACCCGCCGCCGCGTGGAAGACACCCGCGACTACGAGGACTTCATCGAACGCCTCGAAACCCGCGACCCGGCTCTCCTGAAGAAGGACGACATGGTCGTCAAGCACCTCGAGAAGACCGAGATGTGGATGCCGCGCGCCATCGTCCGCCAACTGGTGGATGGTGCCCTGGCCCGCAAGTTCACGGATGCCCAGCTCAAGGCCGCGGCCGAGCTTGGTGCCGCCGAATACGCACGCAACCGCGTGGACCCCACCGAAGCCGCCGGCATCGTGTCGGCCCAGAGCATCGGTGAGCCCGGCACGCAGATGACGATGCGCACCTTCCACTTTGCAGGTGTCGCTGAGATCAACGTGACCTTGGGTCTGCCCCGTCTCATCGAGATCGTGGACGCCCGCCGCCAGCCTTCGACGCCGACCATGACGATCTTCCTCAACGACGACGTCAAGGCCGACCGCAAGAAGACCACGGCCATCGTGAACAAGATCGAGACGACGCGCCTGCGCGACATCGCCGACATCCAGAGCGACCTGACGAGCCTCGAGATCAAGATCGTGCCCGACAAGGAAGCCCTGAAGCAGCGCGACGTGGACATGGAAGAAGTCCACGAAGCTGCCCAGCGCGTCCGCAAGCTGACGGCCACCCTCGAAGACGACAACACGGTCACCGTGACGCTCGCCGAACCCAACTTCAAGAACCTGCAGAAGGCCGCAGAAGACCTTCGCAAGGTGAAGGTGAAGGGCATCGATGGCATCAAGCGTCTGGTC
>JBFKLD010000150.1:0-3779 GCA_041630755.1 Thermoplasmatota archaeon | reverse complement strand
GACTTTGGCACGGACCGTGTCGCCGTCCAAGAGGACCCCAAGATCCCCGAGCATGAAGAGGACCGCGGTGTCGTCACCGAAAAGGACGGCCCCCTGCAGACCAACCTCAACGAAGTGTTCGTCGAAGAAGGCAAAGACATCCTCGCCCCCGACGCCATTGACACCGTCAACCTCGACGAAGCCGGCATCACCGCCGCCTCCGTGAACGTCACCTTCAAGGTGCCCCACGACGACGGCTGCCTCGAGAAGGGTGTCGTGGACTACGTCATCAAGATGAACACCACGCCGATCAGCCCGCAAGGGTTCGACACGGCGCCCACGGTGCCCAAGGACGTCCTGACGTACACCTGGTACGATGCCGTGCGCGAGCGCAACTTCACCGACACGCCGCTCAACTTGTTCGACAACCGCGGCGTGCGCGAGAACGAGACGCTCAAGCTCAACGTCGGCGGCCTGCTGCCGGTCACGCAGTACTACATGCGCATCGCGCCTGTGGACCGCGCCGGCAACATCGGCGAACCGAGCGACATGGTCACCTTCACCACGAAGGACGACAAGACGCCCCCGGTCAAGCCCGAGAGCTGGCAGCTGCGCAGCAGCACGCACAAGCAGAACGAGCCCAGCAAGAACGCCTTCCCGTCCTTCGACTGGGACGCCGCAACGGACCCCGAGAGCGTGTTCGTGGCCTACAACTTCGCCCTGAGCAAGACCAGCACCTACGAAGTCCAGCGCACCGACCCCACCACGGGCAAGGACCGCAACGTGACCTTCGACGCCAAGCTGGTGGCCGAATTCACGCAGAACTCGCAAAATGGCCTGCGCCCGCAGAACTGGTACGATGACCCCGCGGTCTGGTACTTCCACGTCGCCGCCTGCAGCGGTGGCGGCTGCACCCAGCTTGGCCAGTACAAGATCCTGGTGGACTCGCTCATCAACCGCACGGAGATGCGCGACGCCAACGCCAAGATCACGACGAAGGTCATCTACAACGAAGAGATGGACACCTACACGGTCGAATGGGACATCCCCAGCGGCATGCCCTGCGACCCCGCGGGCGTCCAGATCTGGCGCAAGGACCCCAGTGACGCCAAGTTCGAGCTGCTTTCCAGCATCGGCTCCGGCGACACCGCCTTCACGGCGGGCACCTGGCAAGACCCCAACCCGAACAAGGAAGCCACGCCCCAGAGCAAGTACCTGGTGACGCTGCGCTGCCCGGACGGCGTCACGACCTTCTGGGACGGCACCCAGCTCTCTGGCGCCCTGAGCCAAGGAGCCGGCTTGTTCCCCGATGGCAACCCGCCGCCGAGCGCCGACTACGACGGCACCAGTGCCGAAGTGGTGGAAGCGCCGTTCCGCGTGCCGCTGTGGGTCTGGATCGTCCTGGCCATCCTGGGCCTCCTGCTGGTGACCGGCATCGTGCTGTTCTTCGTCATGCGCAAGGGCACCGAAGCCGAACTGTGGGAAGAAGGCGAGATCGAGGAGGCCGAACTGGAAGCCTTCGGATCCGCCGACGAAACCCCCGAAGGCACCCCTGAAGCGCCCGAAGAGCCCGAAAACTAGCCGGACTCACCCCCTTTTCCTCCTCCTCATCTTCCTTCAACCTTGAACCGCGGCCGCGCCGGATGTGCGCGGCGAGGCGGCGCCCCCAACCGGCGAGGTTTTTGGCGCATAGCGACATGCCCGCCTCGTGGAGGCTCCGACAGCACAGGCACTTGCCATGCATGCATCGTTCGGAGCCACCCGCAGCGTGGTCGTCGCCGGGGACTTGGATGACCTGGATGTGTGGGTCAACGCGCTGCCGCCGCCGATCGTGGTGGCCACCGCGCACCCCGCAGCCCCGGACCACTTCTCTGGCCACGAAGGCGTCCAAGTGATGCACCTCGGATTCCGCGTCGGCGGAGGCCTGAACGCGCTCAAGACCCTGCGCGACGTGCTACTTTCTGCGTACGTGGAAGGTCAAGTCGCGCCCGATGACCGCTTGCTTGTGGTGCAAACCGACGCCAGCGGCGACGCCATCTTGACGTTCGACATGGCCGAGGATGAATCCATCGGCCGCCTCCGGAAGGACCTCGAGTACCGCGTCGAGGTGCCCGTCATGGAAGCCGTCATGCAAGTGGCGGCGGACTTGGCGCGCGAAGGCCGCGAAAAGAACCCTGTCGGTGCGCTTCTTGTGGTGGGCGACACGGAGCGCGTCATGAAGCACAGCCGGCAGGTTGTCCTGAATCCGTTCCAGGGCCACCCGCCCCAAGACCGCAACGTGCTGGATTCCCGGACCTGGGAGACGGTCAAGGAATTCGCGCAGATTGACGGTGCCATCGTCGTGCGCGATGACGGCGTTGTCGAGGCGGCCGGGCGCTACATCGAAGTGCGCGACCCCACGGACCTCCCAAGTGGTCTGGGCGGACGCCACTTGGCGGCCGCGGCGGTCACGACGGAGACCAAGGCCATCGCCGTGACGGTCAGCGAGACCGGCGTCGTGCGCATCTTCAGCGATGGGCGGATCTTGCTGCGCATCGGCGTGACGTAGGCACGTCGATGGCAGCGGACCGAGGCGTTGCGCCTTGCGACCTGCGCATCTGGGTGACGCTGGCACGCCATCCTTGGAGGACCTGTTTTAAGTCCAAGCCGCGAATGGAAGTGTGTGCGGTTCTTGTTCCTCACGCGCGAGCCCCGGCTCTACTCCATGCGGCGCTTCCGCCAGGCATGCGAGAAGCGGGGCCACAGCTTCGACACGCTGGACGTGCTGAAGACCAACATCATCATGCACCCCCGCAAACCGCACCTGCGCTACCGTGGGCAGACCATTGAAGGGCGAAGCTTCGACACCGTCGTGCCTCGCATCGGCACGAGCGTCACGGAAGTGGGCTGCGCCGTTGTGAGCCAATTCGAAGCCATGGGTGTGCCCGTCATCAACGACAGCACCAGCATCCGCCGCGCGCGCGACAAGCTGCGCTCCATCCAGATCCTCTCCGGCAGCAACGTGGACATTCCCCGCACAGCCGTGATCCGCAACATCTCTGACATTGACGAGGCCATCGAGTCCGTGGGTGGCGTCCCCTGCGTGCTCAAGCTCCTGCAAGGCACCCAAGGCATCGGCGTGATGCTGGCCGAAAGCCGTGAAGGCCTCGAAAGCATCCTGCAGGCGTTCTGGAGCCTGGGCCACATCATCCTGCTGCAGGAGTTCATCGCCGAATCCAAAGGCAAAGACGTCCGCGCGTTCGTCGTGGGCGACAAAGTGGTCGCGGCCATGCGACGGGAAGCGAAGCTGGGAGAATTCCGCAGCAACATCCACCGGGGAGGCCTTGGGCGCCCCCTCAAGCTCAGCGACGACGACGAACGCGCCGTCATCGAAGCGGCCCATGCCATGGGCCTCGACGTCGCGGGCGTGGATTACTTGGAGAGCCACACGGGCCCCAAGATCATCGAAGTCAATGCCAGTCCCGGATTCCAGGGATTGGAGCAAGCCACGGGTGCCGACATCGCTGGAGAAGTCATCGCCTACGCAGAGGAGCTGGATTTCTGATGCCTGGTCTCGAAGACAACATGTTTGCCGGCACCCAGGTCATGCCTGGTGAAGTTGCGGAGTTCCGGCTCAAATTCAGTGAAACAGTCACGCACCAGCCGGCCAAGCTGCCGGTCACCGTGGTGCGTGGCGTCGAGGATGGTCCGACGCTGTACGTCACGGCCGCGGTCCACGGTGACGAGATCAACGGCGTCGCCATCACACGCCGCCTCCTTGACGTCATCGAACCCGAGATGCTCCGGGGCACACTCATCGG
>JBFKLD010000149.1:0-3806 GCA_041630755.1 Thermoplasmatota archaeon | reverse complement strand
TTCCCGCAAGGAGATCGGCCGCACCTACCGCTTCATCGCCCGCGAGCTGAAGCTGAAGCTGATGCCGACGGCCCCGCAGGACTACATCCCGCGCTTCTGCAGTGAGCTGAAGCTCAGCGGCGATGTCCAAGCGAAGACCATCGACATCCTGAAGCAGGCGGCCGACCGCGAACTCACCTCGGGCCGCGGCCCGACCGGTGTCGCAGCCGCCGCGATCTACATCGCAAGCATCCTGTCTGGCGAACGCCGCACCCAGCGCGAAGTCGCCGAAGTTGCCGGCGTCACGGAAGTGACGATCCGCAACCGGTACAAGGAGCTCGCAGAGCGCCTCGACATCGACATTGTGCTGTAAGCCCGCCGGCAACCCTTCCCCCCTTTTGCCTCCCCCCGCGCTTCTTAAGCGCCGAAACCGTTGGCGCTCCGTGGCGCGCGGACGCTCCCTTCTGTGGCTTGGCATCTTGTTGAGCCTCGCCTCGGCCGCATCTTGGCTGGCCAGAGAGTTCGAGTGGGGAACCCCGGGCATCCAAAGCGCGTGGCGCCCCCTGACCGGCTTTGCGGCGGTGGCGTTTGCACTCTGGGGCCTGTTCCTTCTGACCGCCCAGGCGCTTCGCACCAAGCGGCCCGACGCAGCGCGCAGCCTCATCCACCTCCAAACCGTGGTGAGCGCCATCGTCGCCCTGCTGGCACTCAGCGCCGCACTCGGCGGCCTCCAAAGCGCCCTCGTGGGCGTGGGCCTGGTGGGCTTCGGCCTCACCTTGGCCCTGCAGCGCCCCATCCTCGCCCTGGCCGGATGGGCAAGCCTCGTCGTGGGCGGCTCGGCGCGTGTCGGGGACCGCATCCGTGTGGGAGACCTGCAAGGCGACGTCCTGGACGTGACCCTGTTTTCCACCCGATTATGGGAGATCGGCGGTGCAGAATCCAACACGCCCGGGCGAGCCACGGGACGCATCGTGACGGTCAGCAACGCCGTGTTCTTGGAGCAAGCCGTCGCCAACGCCACGAGCGACACACCCACTGTCTTCGACGAGTTTGTCGTCAATGTGGCCTTCGAAGCGGACCTGAATCTGGCCAAGCAGCTTCTTGAAACGGTCGGGGCCGACGTGCTGGACCTGGCCAAGCACCAGCAACTGGCGAAAAAGTACGCCAAATTGACGCAAGGGCTGGCCATGGAGAAGCACTTCCCCCACGCGCCGTTCGTGCTCATGGAATCCAAGCCATCCTGGATGGATCTGCGGCTTCGCTACCTCGTGGACGCGCGCGAAGCGGCCCGTGTGCAGACGCACCTGACCGAAGCCTGGACCGCCGCATCGGCCCCCCACGCCGAGGTGCTGCCCCAAGTGTACCCGCGCTCGCAACCGCAAGCCATCGGACCCGACGGCAGGGCCCGCCCCTGACCGCTTCAATTCTGCTTCCTTAAGTCTTAGAGGTGATTCGCGGGCTTCATGCCTGCCAAGAAACCCGCCAAGGTTGCCAAGAAGACCGACCTCCTCGAGGCCATGATGAAGGAAACCGGCTGGGAGAAGAAGGACTGCAAGGAAGCCGTGGACGCATTCTTCGCCGCCAGCCAGAAGCTGCTCAAGAAGAACGACCGCCTGACCCTCACCGGTGTCGGTTCGTTCCAGAAGAAGGTCACGCCCGCCCAGAAGGGTGGCAAGAAGGCCAAGAACCCCTTCACCGGTGAAACCTACATCACCAAGGACAAGCCGAAGTCCACCAAGGTGGCCTTCCGCCCCAGCAAGGGTTGGATGGAAAACTTCTGAACCACGGTTCAGCATCCTTTCTCTCTTCTTCCTTGACTTTGCGACGCGCCTAGGCTTCGACGAGAACCGGGCGCGCATGCTTGCGGCGCCGATCGCTTTTGGCCGGAGACGCTGGTTCCGCGGGGGCCTGCGCACGTGCATTGGCTTTGCGCCCCTTGGCCCGGCGCGTGCGCTTGGGTTCGACAATCGGCGCCTCGATGATGACATCCTTCATGGCCTCAAGCTGCTCTTGGGCCTTCTGCGCAGCCTTGACCGCCTTCTTGGCCGCCTTGGCGCGCTTGTGCAGCAGCTTCTGGGCCTTCTTCTGCTCCTTCTTGGTGGCCGGAAGCAAGTCCGCCTTCGCAAGCACCTTGGCCTTGCGGATGGGGCCCTTGGCCAGAAGCGGCGCCGTGACGACGCCGATGAGCACGATCAGGGGGACGGTCAGACACAGTGCCGCGACAGCCAGCGCAATGGGGGCCGCTGCAGGCACCGCAATGCTCCAGATCGCCGCACCGACAACCGTCAGCAGCATCGCGATGAGCGCCAATTGCACGACGCGCACGATCTTGACCACCATGACGACCTTCTTGGCAGCGTTCTGGGCGGCTTGCCGCACGGCAAAGGCACGCTTGATCGGTCCAATCATTGACTGAACTTGGCCTGCTCCAATCATAAAAGGCGTGCCGCGAACGCGCGGGACGAATGGGAAAAGGGGGTCAGACCGTGCGGTGGATGTCGACGATGCAGAAATAGACGAAGCCACCGCGGCAGACGCTTGCATCCACATGGGTGCCCTCGTCATCGTTGCTGACGCCCGCGGCGACGCCGATGCCGCCGCAGTCGTAGCAGTTCTTGGGTTCGGTCTGCGCCACCCACACGCTGGCCCCGGCGCAGTCGAGGCAATCGCGGCCGGGCGCGTCGATCTCATATCCAGCCTGGACAGGAGCTGGGCCAGCCATGGCAGGGGCAGCCAGGAAGCTTGCAAGCAGCAGCACAAGAACGCGCATGCGCGGCCCATCGGCGTGCGGTGCTTGTGCGTTTCGCGGCGGTCCCATCCTGCCGAAACGGCGCCTGGCCGGAGCCGCCAGATGCTGCCGAATCTTCGGTTGCCCCCAGAGAGCTGCCCGGAAACTTCGCGGATTCTGCTTGCAGGGTGCGCCGACGCTTCGGCTCAGCCTTATGGTGCTCCACGGCGGACATTCCTATTGATGCAGGCGTTTGGCGTTGAAACCCGGGAAACGGAAACGGTGCGCGCATTCTTGCGCGATGCCCACAAGCAACTCGTGGACGCCAACCCCCTCGCCCCTGGCCTCAAGCACCACGTGCTCGAGGATCAGCTGCCCAACTACCGCAAGCTGGCGGTCTGGCTCGGCTTGCCCGACCCTGGCGAAGCCCCTGAACCGGCGTGCCCCCCGCATGAGCGCATTCTGCTTCGGCTAGCAAGCACCTGGGCCCAGAATGACCGGCGCGCATCCCAACGGCGCGCCATGTTCAAAGACGCCGCCGGCCACGCGTACGCAGCGTGGGTGGCCCTTCTGACGTTCGCGGCCGCTGCCCGCATGGGAGAAGCAGCCATGGAGGACGCATGAAAACACGCATTGACGCACTGAGCAAACGCATCTTGGCCAACCTGAATGACACCCACATCGACGTGAACAACCTGGCAGAACGCGCCGGGTGCACGCCGGAAGTTGCAGAGGCCCGCCTCGAACGCCTGCGCGCAAGCGGTGTGCTGCGTGGTGTCCAGGCCCGTGTGGACCGAGCCCAGATCGGGCGCCCGCACGAGATCATGGTCACGGGTGCCCCCAGCAGCGCCACCGATGCGGAGGCCCTGCAGGCCCTTTGCAAGGCGCAGGGCGTGACCCGTGTCTGGACCATGGCGAGCCGCAACAGCGTGGCCTTCACCGTCGTCGGTCAGAACATGGACGACGTCAAGGCGCGTGCCGCAGCCATCGCCCAAGAGGCAGGGCTGCAAGACGCACGCTCCACGTTGATCGTCAACACCCTGCTGGACGACGATTCGCGGGCCGTCCAGGACGCGTTCGACCCGAACCTGGCCTGATC
>JBFKLD010000148.1:0-3812 GCA_041630755.1 Thermoplasmatota archaeon | reverse complement strand
TGGTGCACCAGAATTGGCTTGCGTAGTTGGGGTTGAAGTCGCTCGGGTCGCCGTCGCGGCACTCGGCAGTCCAGGTGTCCTTGTTGCATCCGTCGTTCCAGACGTAGTAGATGGCGTCCGCGTAGGGGCTCTCCATGTTCCGGTCGGTGGCCATGGCAGGGTAGCCGGTGCGGCGGTCACGCTCGCTGAGGCCGGGCATGGATTGCGGGTTGGTGGGCAAAACCATGCGCGCGTCATCCCAGGTGGCCCCGGTGTCGGTGCTGCGCTTGAGGATGATGCCGCCGCTGTACCAGGAGAGGTACACTTCGGGCCCCGTGCCCACTTCGACAAAGGACCCTTGTCCAGCACCTTGGAACTGCACGGCCGCCACTTCGGTGCACACGTATGTCTGGCCCGCGTCGGTGCTTCGGCAGTATTGGTTGCCGGGCACGAAGAACGCGAGCCACATGACGTGGACGGTGCCGTCGGCCGATGCGGCAAGCCAGCCCTTGTCGTGGAAGTTGACAGGGAAGCTGCCTTCGAGGACGGGCGTGAAGGTGTGGAAGGTGTCCCCGCCGTCGTCGCTGATGGCGACGATCTGGACGGCGCGGTTGAAGGCCCAGTCGTTGAGCGCGCCGCTGGGGCATTCGGCCTGGCAGGCCTTGCTGCCGGTGACTGGGTCGGCCTGGTAGGCCATGAGCAGGTAGTGCAGGTTCCCGTTCACGTCAAAGTAGGCAACGGGGTCGGTGGTGCACCAGAATTGGCTTGCGTAGTTGGGGTTGAAGTCGCTCGGGTCGCCGTCGCGGGCGCGCCAGGGGCTGCCATCGAAGCTTCGATCCTCATAGGCCGTCGCTCCACCGTCGTGGGTCACGTACACACCATCCCAGACGCATTCGCCCGCGTCGGGTGCGTAGTAGTCCTTGGCGCCACCCACGATGTTCTGGGGGTTCGTGGGGTTGACCGCAATGGTGACTTCGTTGCCTTCGCGGCCTTCGTCGGGGGTCATCTCGAAGTTGCACCGCTGCACGGCTGCACCGATGGGCACGCCGTTGACAAGCACGGGGTCTTCGTCAATGAGGGGGCGGCACAAAAGCCGCGCTTCTTCCTCGGGCACGGGGGCAGGAGTCGAATCCGTGCCGACACAGCCGGCGAAGGAAAGCAGCAGGAGCATGAAGCCCACAAGCAGACGCATGCGCCGTCCACGGCTCGACGCGGGATTAAGGGTTCTCCCAGCCGGACAGGGAAGATTGCTTAGGAGCCAGGAGGGCTGTGACCGTCTTCCACGAGCGCCGGGCGCCCTCCGGGACATCCCCAAACCGTTCGACCCAAGCGGCCAGGAAGGCCTTGGTGGCAGGGTCGCTGGGGTAGCCGCTGCCCATGGGAAGCCCGATGCGGCGCTCGTGGCGGCGCGCAAGCTCCTCGATGGCCGCGTCGCGGGCCACTTTGGCGACGATGCTGGCCGCCGCCGTGGCCACGTCGGTGGCGTCCGCCCGGTGCATGGAATGGATCGGCACCTGCGTGGCCTCCTGGACCTTGGCGCCGAACCGGGCAGCGTTCACGTCCGCTGCATCGACCGTGATCTTGGTGGCGCCCGCTTCGGCCAGCCGGGCGGCGATGTCGCAAAACCGGGCAAGTTCGATGTCGTTGAGGCTTGTCGTGGCCCGCTCGGCATCGAGTGTGGCTGCGTCAATGGGTCGGATTTCGACGTGCACTGCTTCGTGCGATGCCAGCAAACGGGCGATGTGGGCGCGCTTGGCCGGACTCAGCTGCTTCGAGTCCTTGCACCCCATGGAGCGAAGCACCTCGGGGTCCGCCGCCACGCCAGCCACGATGAGCGGGCCAAGCACGGGGCCGCGCCCCGCTTCGTCGATTCCGCCGTCCACGCCGCCTCCAACAGGAGGGGGTTCTTGCGCCTGTTGGTGTTGGGGATCTGCCCGACGACCATCGCCGGTTCAAATAGGCGAGGCTCCCATGAGGGGACCATGAAATGGAACATGGCCGTCGTGCCGATGCTCATGCTTGCCCTCTTTGCTCCCGGCCTCCCCGCCGTCGAGGCGCAAGACAGCAGTCTGGAAGGAGGCCTCTGCCTCGGCGAACCCCTGATCATCCAAAGCGAAGAGCAGGCAGACCCGTCGGCGCTTTGCCAAGAGGGGATGGTTCCCGGTGCCGCTCTGACGCTCACGTCTGCAGGCATCGTTGCCGACGTCGGCGAAGAATCGTGGCACGCCGAGTCGTCCGAGGACGGCTGGTTCATCTTCAAAGGCATCCCCGACGGCTCGTACACGCTGACGGTGGAGCGCAAGGGTGTCCAGACGGCCACCTTCGATGTCGAAGTCAGCGGCTACTCGGAGGCGCTTGCCCAAGTGGCCCCTGAAGATGTCGAGGTTCCATTGACCGTCTCCCGCGAGGGTGAGCCGATCAAGGAAGCCACGGTTGTTGCCCAGCATCAGCACACCGGTGCGCGCAGCGAGGCCGCCATCAAGGACGGCAAGGGCACGCTTTTGCTGCGCGCCGGCATGTACACCCTCTCCGTGTCGTCTTCGGAGGGGGGCACGTTCCTGAAGGCCCAATTCCTGGACGGCAGCGAGCAATCCATCGATGTGGCCGGCGGAAGCGCCACCCTCAGCGGTGTCGTGCGCGACCAGGACGGCAACCCAGTCGAAGGAGCGCAAGTGGACGTTTGGATCCATGGAGGCTACGCGATGCCGTACGACGGCGCACGCGCGGAATACTGCTGCGAAAGCCACAACCAGCAGGCCACGACGGGCAAGGATGGCGCGTTCCGCTTCTCGCTTCCGCCAGGCGACGTGAGCCTCAACATCCACAAGGTTGGATACCGCGGCTTCAACGACTGGTTCTCCCTGGCTGACGGCGAGGAACGCACCGTCGATGTCGAGGTGCTCAAGTTCCCCGACAAGACGGCCAAGATCAGCGGCAAGGTCGTGGACGCCAAGGGCAACCCGTTGCGCTACGTCAGCATCAGCATCCAGAACGTCGAGTACGGACACTACGCATGCAGCACCATGGAGGCGCCAGGCGACTCCGGCGGCGGCTCCACGGAACCTGGCCGTCCTGAGCCCTCCGCGGAACCGGCAGGTGCACCGACGGCATCCTCGATCGCGCCGTACCCGTACGGGCACTGCGACATCCTGGTCCGCGACGACGGCACCTTCGAAGGAGAAGTGATGCCAGGCTACAGCACCATCCACGTCTACCACGACCATTGGCGCACGTGCACCGAGACCCGCAACGCGGATGGCAGCGGCAGCCGCCAGTGCGGACCCGAGTACCTGAACCATGTGCAAACGGTGGATCTGGCGCCGGAGAGCTCGACCAAGCTGGACATCACCTTGCGCCAGAGAGCCCCGGCGGATGCGAAAGTGAGCGGCTACGTGGTGGACCAGGCCACGAAGAAGGCCATCCCCGGAGCCAGCGTGCACTTCAACAGCCAGGAGAGCTACTCCTGGGGTAGCGCCACGACGGACAAGGACGGCAGCTATGCGATCAAGCTTCGCGGCGGGCACCACATGGTGAGTGTCTACGTGGACGGCTACTTCCAATGGCAAGGCATGGTGGAGGTTCCCTCGGGAAGCGACACGTCGTTCGACATCTTCCTGAAGGCGGGCCGCAGCCAGTACGGATGCTGCTACGCCTACGCTGAGGACAGCGCCGTGACGTCCGAATCGAGCGGTTCGACGGCTCCGCGGCCCGCAAGCGCACCGGCGCCGGGGCAGCCCGCCACGGCCCCGGCGGGTGATTCTGCGTCCCAAGGGGCAGATTACGAAGACTTGGGCGGCGGCCTGGGCCCGTATGACCCCGAGGCACGGTCCGCC
>JBFKLD010000147.1:0-3827 GCA_041630755.1 Thermoplasmatota archaeon | reverse complement strand
TCCGCGTTCGACGACACTCTGGGCGACGCCGAATGCGGCGCCGAGGTGGTTCGCAAGCTTGCGAGCGGCCTCGACTTGCTCCTTCGTGTGGACCCGGCTTCCGGCGACAACGACCCGCGTGGCGTCGGCCAAGCCGGGCTGCGCCGGAGGCTCTTGCTTGAGCACTTGAATGTCGGCCACCTTGCCTGCATCCACCTCCAATTCGTGGACGGTCACGTTGGCGTACGGGTCTTCCATGGGCGCACGGTAGAGTCCGCGCTGGACGCTGACGAACTGGGGCTGGTCGTGCATCTCGGTGACGATGTTGAATGCTTCATTGACCGCCTGATGGGTGACCACGGCACGGCGCTTCGACGTGTCGATCTCGAGTTGCGAAGCCCCAAGCACGAAGCCAACGCCGAGGCGGTGGGCCGTGTAGGCGGTGACGGCGTCGCCGCTGCGGGATTGGAAGACAAGCACCAGTTCCGGGCGGCGCTTGCGCACGACTTGCTCGAGGATCTTGGCCGATGCGTCGATCGGGGCGTACGCCGGCGCTTGGACCCGGTACACGGTGTCGACGGGGTAGCGCTTGAGCACCTCGACCGCGGCATCCAGATCTTCGCCCATCAGCAACACTTCCACGCGGCACCCAAGATCGTCAGCCAAGCTGCGTGCCCGGCCGATGAGCGCAAGTGTTTCCGGGTAGACGCCCGTGGCCGTGGCGCGCCCCCAGACGAGAATGTTGCGCCAGTCGTCGCTGGCGACATCCTCGAGCTTGGTTTCGCGGCCGTCGTCGGCTTCGTCCATGCCGTAGATGTCGGCAAATCCCCAGCTCATGCTTCTCCTCCCAGCTGGCCGCCGGCTGCTTCGCCGACATCTTCCTCGGGCAGCAGGTTCTTGCTGCGCAGACGGCGAAGCAATGTCGCGCCGTCCACTTCTTCGACGCTTTGGGCCTCGCCGCGCACCGGTTCGATGCGTCGGCGTTCCGTGCGCGCTTTCTGGATGGCATATTGGTCCGCTTGCACGCGCAGGATGCCGCGGCCCTTGTAGGCGTCATGGATGCCCCAGGCAGTCGGGTAGCTTGGCGGCACTTCGCTGCTGGCCAGCATCACGCACGGCTTGGGGATGCGCAGGGAGTAGGATCCGAAGATGCTGGCGTAGTCGATGACAAACGCATCTTTTTCGGACTCGATGGACCGGACGCCGACGACGCAGGGCAAGTCAAGCTTGCCGGCGACGGCGGCAAGTGTTCCGCTGAAGCCGGCAAACTCGCTGCGCGCGGGTCCGATGATGGCATCGAACGGGCCGTGCTGGGCCACCACGTCGGCGATGGTGGCGGCACGGGTGACAGCGTCGCTTGGCGACGGGGCACCCTCGATGAGGATGCCTTGGTCAAGGCCGTGGGCCATGGCTTCGCGCAGGATGTCCTCGCCGGCACCTTTGTCGACGTGGACGCCGACCAGTTCGGCATCCAGCTGTTTGGCCAATCCGATGGCGCGGACACTCGGTTCGCTGAGCACCCGCTCGAGTCCTTCCGTGTCCAATTGGCCGGAGGCGCGGCGCACCCGCAAGCGGCCGTGGAACGCCCCCGTGACGGCGATGAGGATCTTCATGGCATCCCCTGCTGCAAAAGCTCACGCGCGATGATCATGCGTTGAATCTCATTTGTTCCTTCGTAGATCTCGGTGATGACTTGGTCGCGGAAGGCACGCTCGATGCGATTCTTCCATCGGAGGCCATCGGCGCCGAAGATCTGGATGGCCGCCTCGCCGGCCCGGCCTGCCATCTCACTGCAGTGGATCTTGACGACGGCTGCGGCACGGCTCACTTGTTCGCGAAGCCGCCTCGGCACGGGCTCGCCAGCCGCGATGCGCTCATAGTATTCGTCGGTCAGCGTCGCTGCGTGATACACTGCGTATTCGCCGAGATGGATGTCGGCCGCCATGTCCGCAAGGAGCCACTGGATGCTCTGGTTGTCGGCAAGCGGCTTTCCGCCGCGCTCCCGTGCTTTGACGCGGTCAATGCACTGCTCAAGCAGCCGCTTGGTGGCGCCGAGCGTCGCAGCTCCGAGTCCAACCCGCCCGCCATCGAGGGCAGTGAGCGCCACGATGAATCCTTCACCGACGTTTCCAAGGACGTTCTCCTTCGGGACCCGACAGTTGTCAAAGATGATCTCGGCCGTGTTCGATTGGCGGATGCCAAGCTTGTCCTCGATGGTGCCGATCTGCATGCCGGGCGTGCCTTTCTCGACGATGAAGGCCGTGACGCCTCCGTGGGCGCCCAGCGCTTCATTGGTCACCGCAAAGACGACGACGATCTCGGCAAAGTTGCCGTTGCTGCACCAGATCTTGGTGCCGTTGATGACGTAGTCGTCGCCGTCGCGCTTTGCGGTGGTTTTGATGGAGGCGGCATCGGAGCCCGCCGTCGGTTCCGTGAGTGCGAAAGCAGCGATGCTGCGGCCTTCGGCGATGTCACGGACGTAGTGTTCACGTTGCTCCTCCGTGCCAAACAGATACAGCGGCGCCAACCCGATGCCCGTGTGGGCCCCGAAGACGGTGGCGAGGCTGCTGTCGACGGCCGCGAGCTCTTCAAAGACGATGCAGTAGCCGACTTCTCCCATCCCAGCGCCCCCGAGGGTGCGCGGGACGGGCATGCCGAAGTAGCCCATGTCTTGCATCTTCTTGACCAGGTGCAGGGGCGTGTCGCCGCCGTGTCCGGTCCAGTCGTCTTCGGGCAGATGCGGTTCGATCTCGTTGCGCATGAACGCGCGCGTGGACCGACGCAGCAGCCGCTGCTCGGGGCTGAAGGAGAACGTGAATGGCATTACTTGCCCTGGAACTCCGGCTGGCGCTTCTCGATGAAGGCCGTGATGCCTTCCACGAGATCCTCCGTGGCGGCGAGACGGCCGGCAGCGGCCTTCTCGTTGTCCAGTGCCGTGGCACGGTCGCTGGCGCGCAGGTTGGCGTTGATGATAGCCTTGGATTCCTGCACGGCCAGCGGGGCGGCCTTGCGGTCGATCATGCGGGCGATGTCGATGGCAGCGCGCACTTCTTCGCCGTCGGGCACGATCTTGTTCACCAAGCCAACCTTCTGCGCTTCTTGGGCGTTGATCATCTGACCGGTGAAGATGAGCTCCTTGGCCTTGGCGGCGCCCACGATCTGGGGAAGACGGGTGCTGCCACCCCAGGCGGGCAAGAGGCCGATCCACACCTCGGGCTGGCCAAAGCGCGCGCGGTCGCTGCTGATGCGGATGTCGGCAGACATGGCCAGTTCGCAGCCGCCACCGAGGGCAAGGTTGTTGACCGCCGCGATGACGGGCTTCTTGCAGTCTTCGATGGCGTTGAAGGCATCGTGGCCGAGGCCGACGATCTCTTGGGCCTGCTCGGGGCTGGCCCCGGCAAGCTCCTTGACGTCGGCGCCGGCGCAGAACGCGTGGTTTCCAGCGCCCGTGAGCACGACGGCGTTCACTTCCGTGTCGTTGCTGAGGGCTTCGAATTCAGCCTTCAGCTCCTTCAGCACAGCGGGGCTCAGGGCGTTCACGGGGGGGTGGTCGAGGGTGACGACGGCGATCCGGTTCTCTTTCTTGACTTTGACAAGTTCTCCCATGTTGGTCTCTCCTTAGTTGTAGTCGTGGAATCCGCGCCCGGATTTCTTTCCGAGGCGCCCGGCAGCCACGAGCCGCTTGACGATCTGGACGGGCCGCTGGGGCGTGATGCCGCCGTGCTGATCCCGAATGCTTTCTCCTGCGTGCAGGACCACGTCGAGGCCGATGTGGTCCGCCAGCTCCAGGGGGCCCATGGGCATCCCGGCGCCGGCTTGCATGGCCAAGTCGATGTCCTTGGGCTTGG
>JBFKLD010000146.1:0-3834 GCA_041630755.1 Thermoplasmatota archaeon | reverse complement strand
TGCGCACCTACTCGTTCGTCGTCACGGACCTTGCCCATTTGGCCAGCGTACCCACGATGGAAGAGCGCGACGACCCGGCAGTCATTGTCTATCTTGATGACGTGAAAGACGCGGCGCACGCCATCGCAGCCCACGCGCATGCGTGGCTGACGGCCAGCGACCTGCACGAACGTGGCTGGTCGAAGGCCCGCTTGGTGGCCCAAGCCGCCGCCGACGGACTGCGCACCTGGAAGCGCGCCACACGCGCACAGCTGCGCGAAGAGATGACCACATCCCTGGAAGAATACCGAGAATCCATCCTCGAACGGACCGTGGACCTCATGCGTGGGCCCGTTCAGACGCTGCGGGACCTGGCGGACGGCGTGCGTGGCCTCGAAGATGCCTGGCAAACCATCGACATGGGCAAGTTGCTCGCCTCAGAAGTCTTTGTGCCCCGCAGCCGAGACACGGACATGCAGGCGCTTGTGCAGGCCGCCGTGGATGGCGTGGCGGGGCTAGCGCGGGCACGCGGCATCAAGCTCCAGTCTTCGCTGACTCCCGCACGCGCGCAAGTCGACCCCGGCATCATCGCGGATGCCCTGGACTCGCTTCTTCTTGAAGCCCTGCAGGGCGCAACCCGCATCCATGTCACGTTGGAAGCCCAGCGAGATTCCATTGCCATCGGGATTGAAAGTGACGGGTTGTCGGAAAATGCCGGCCCCACCCTGGACCCCAGGCACTACGTCGCCGAACGGGCATTCCACGACCACGACGGCCAGGTCGAGTGGACGCGGGAGCCGACGCAGACGCGCATCCAGATCACGCTGCCCCGCAAACGAAGCGCACGTGGCCAACGCGCCTTGCAGATCCTCCAGGTCGAGGACAATCTCGATGACCGCGCGGTGCTCGCGTCTTTGCTCCAGCGCCTGGACTTGCCCATCCAGCTTCTGCAGGCCGAGACGATCGATGAGGCCCGGAACATCCTCGCCCAAGGAGGCATTGACCTCGTGTTCCTCGATCTGGATCTTCCGGACTCCCAACCCGACGAGACAATCGAGCACGCCAGCCGCTGGGCCCCCTGGATCCCCGTGATCGTCGTCACCGGCGACGAACGCGAAGACACGGCCCAACGAATCCACCGCGTCGGGGGCCGCGACTACTTGCCCAAGCGCAGCCTGACGAAGGAGGGAGTGCTCGGTTCGCTGCTTCGCAGCGCCTTCCTGAACCGCACCTTGCTCGAAGCTCTGCGGCTGCGGCCGTGAGAAAGCCCTTTTGTGGGCGCACCGGCTGATGCCGTTGTGGCGAAAGTGGACGTGGACCATGGGCGTTGCATCTCCTGCGCAGGATGCGTGGGCGTGTGCCCCGTGGATACCATCACTCTCTGGGGCGAGCACCTGCAGATCGATTCGGACCCATGCATCAGCTGCGGCTTGTGCATCAAGTTCTGCCCGGTCGGTGCTCTGACCGAGGGGCAGGAGTACGGAGAGAAGCCCTCCAAGGGTGCGTCCCGCATCATCACGGTGCCAGCATGAACGTCGACGGAACGCCCGAACTGACGGTCACCGACAAGCCTCTTTCGACCCTTCCGCCGGGGACCATCCCGCGCGCCGTGGACATGGACGTGGACGTGCTCGTGGTCGGCCTTGGACCCGGCGGGCTCATCGCGGCGCGCGACTTTGCCAAGCAAGGATTCTCCGTTCTGGGCATTGACCGCAAGCGCGACATCGGATCCCCCAAGCGCTGTGCCGAGGGCGTCAGCGACGAAGGCTTGGCCCACTGCGGCGTCGAACCGGACCCCGCTTGGGCCTACGGGCGCATCGAAGGTGCCGCACTCATCGCACCAAGCGGCAAGCGCGTCGTCATGGAGGGCCCGGACACGTTCGGCTGGGTCATCGAGCGCAAGATCTTCGAGAAGCACCTGGCGCGCGACGCCATTCTGGCTGGTGCCAAGACGATGCCCAAGACGCAAGCTGTGGCCATCCTGCGGGATGAAGCCGGCACCGTGCGCGGTGTCCGCGCCAGCTTCATGGGCAAAGAATTCGACATCCGCGCGAAGCTGACCATCGGCGCCGACGGCATCGACTCCATGGTTGGCAAGTGGTCCGGCCTGAAGACACTGAACCGGGTGCGCGACTACCACTCCGGATTCCAGTACGAGATGGTTGGCGTCGAGGGCGTCAAGGAATGGAATTGGCTCCACTTGTACTTCGGCGAAGACGTCGCGCCCAAGGGCTATGTCTGGATCTTCCCCAAGGGTGACGGCGTGGCCAATGTCGGCATCGGCATCCTGGCCAAGGAATCCAACTGGGGCAACCGCGCCCAGGACTACTTGGACCGCTGGATCGAGCGCCACCCGGAGATGTTCAAGAACGCCAGCGTGACCGAGCTCAACGGCAGCGGCATCCCCGTGAGCAGCCGCGTGCCGGAGCCCGTGGGCGACGGCGTGATGCTCGTGGGCGACGCGGCTCAGCTCGTGAACCCCATCCACGGCGGCGGCATCATCATCGCCATGCGCGCGGCCATGATCGCGGCCCGCGTCGGTGGCGAGGCCCTGCGCAAGGGCGATGTGAGCAAGGGCGCATTGATGCCGTACGTCGAAGAGTACTGGACCAAGGACGAAGGCGCCGTGACCGAGAAGCTGCTGCGCCTGCGGTACTTCTCCGAGAACCTCAGCGACAAGGACTTCGAACGCTTGGCCGAGATCCTGGACGGCGACGTCGTGCTGGAACTGACGGAAGCCAAGTTCCCCACGTTCGTGAAGCTGATGCTCCGGCATTTCCCGAAGGTCGCGCCGCTGGTGCGCAAGTACATGCTGGCCGTGCGCGACATGGAAGAGGCGAAGGCCTTGGCGGAGTGGGACGACGTGGACGAGCTGCTGGCGGAAGCCGAGAAGCAGATCGCGGCTTAGCATGGGGTCGTACGGCGCCCTCTGGCGGGCGCGCGCAAGCATGATGCGCCCAGGCAACGCGGCCATGGCTGCGCTGGGTGCGCTCATCGGGGCCGCCATGGTCCACGGTGGCGTATTCGCCATGGATTGGACGTTCGCCTTGTTCGCGGGAAGCGCCGCGGCGTTTCTCATCACGGCCTTTGGCAATGTCCTCAACGACATCGTGGACCGGGACGTGGACCAAGTCGCGCACCCGCACCGCGCGCTGCCCCGCGGCGCCATCTCGCCGGACGACGCGAAGATGTTTGCCGGGCTTTGCCTGGGCGTCGGCTTGCTCGAGGCCCTCATGGCCAACCCCTTCGCCTTGGCATTTGCCACAGCCAACGTCCTTCTTCTTGTGCTCTACGAATGGCGCCTGAAGCGCCTGCCGCTGGTGGGAAATGTGGCCGTCGGCCTGCTCGTCGCGTCCGTGTTCCCGTTTGGCGCCGTCGCCGCCACGGGCGAATGGCCGACCGCCTTGCGCCTGTGGGGCCTCACGGGGTTGGCGTTTCTGGTGAACGTGGCCCGGGAGCTTTGGAAGGACGTGCAGGACCGGGACGCCGATGCCGGGCGCCGGACCTTTGCGCAGGCCCGCGAAGCCTCGGCATTGCGCGCGGGCCAGGGGCTTGTCATTGCTGCCGTGATGCTGAGCGCCCCGTTCCTTCTTCCG
Organism: Thermoplasmatota archaeon; assembly: GCA_041630755.1. Classification (GTDB taxonomy): domain Archaea; phylum Thermoplasmatota; class E2; order JACPAO01; family JAHFTW01; genus JBFKLD01. The sequence continues at coordinate 259 of JBFKLD010000146.1, read as the reverse complement.
TGGACCCCGGCCAGTGTCTTGCTGCTTCTGGCGGACGCATTCTTCGTGGCGGCGGTGGTGGGTGCATCGGACATCCGGCGCGCCCAACGAGGCCTCAAGCTGGCCATGTTCTTGGCGCTGCTTGCCTTTGCCGTGTAGGAGCCTTCAAGTCGGCAAGGCGGGTCGGTCGTTCGTGCGCTTCCGGCGACGGGCCCGTATCCAGTACGTGGAGGACTACATCCTCCGCCACTTGCGCCACGGCCCCCTGCATTTCACGCTC
>JBFKLD010000145.1:0-3906 GCA_041630755.1 Thermoplasmatota archaeon | reverse complement strand
TCGACGACGAAGTGGGATTCTTCACCGCCCAACCGACGTGGGACGACAACTTCGCCTTCACGCACGAATGGGGTTGGATTGGGTTGCTGACGATGGCCATCGCTACGCCGCTGGCGTCCTGGATTCTTCAAACCCGACCTTGGGAACGCAGCGCATCGGTTTCGGCCGACGCTTAGCCCCATCATCTGGGCGTCAGTACGCGAGGACTCAGTACGCGTGGACGGAGTGGCCGCTTTAGGGCCATTTCAACATGAGGAGAGGGAAAAGGGCCGATTGGGCTTAGTTGCCGCCGAAGTTCGCGACGCGCTTGTCCACGTACGCCGCGATGCCTTCCTTGGCGTCTTGGCTCTTGAAGAGCAGGCTCTGGAGTTCGCGCTCCATGGCCAGGCCGTATTCGAGGGGCACTTCGGTGCCGCTCTGGACGCTGCGCTTGATGTGGCCGACGGCCATGCTGGCCTTGTTCGGCGGGCAGAACTGGGCGGCCCAGTCGAGCACATCGCGGCGGAACGTGTCGTTGTCGCCGTCGAAGATCTCGTTCACGAGGCCGAGTTCCTGCGCGTCTTCGAAGCTGATGTTGTTGCCGGTGACCATGAGCTCGATGGCCTTGGTCTTGCCCACCATGCGGGCGAGGCGCTGCGTGCCACCGGTACCGGCGAGCACGCCGAGGTTCACTTCGGGCAGGCCGGTCTTGCCGGCGTCCTTGCGGGCGATGCGCAGGTCGGCCGCCATGGCGATCTCGAGACCACCGCCGACGGCGTGGCCGTTGAGGGCGGCGATGACGAGCTTGGGCGTCTGCTCGAGGCGGCTGAGCGTCTCGTTGGCGTGCAGGCAGAAGAAATACTTGAATTCGGGAGTGACGGAGTTGAGCATCTTGATGCTGGCGCCCGCGGAGAAGAACTTCTCGCCCTTGCCGGTGAGCACGATGACGTGGACCTTGTCGTCGAAGCGGGCCTTGAGGATGGCTTCGTCGAGGTCGCGCATCATGTTGTGCGTGTAGCAGTTGGGGCCAATGGCGTCCCCTTCGAGGGGCTCGCCGGCGCCATCGGCGGCCATCTCGATGACGGCGATGCCGTTGTCGGTGGTGCCGTAGTTCACAAGCTTGTTCGTCATCGGTTCCAGCGTAGGTCCAGTCATGGTCACCGTCTCGGACATTGGGCGCCGACAGGAGGGCTGCCTCTTGAAGCCTTGGGAACGCCAGCCACGGCCGCGTGAAGCACCACACGCCCTATGTAGGGGGACTCCTCGGACCAACCATGGGCATCCTGGCCGCAGCACTCGCCAGCGGATTGGCCGTCGTGGCCATCACGGTCGCCGCCGACCGGCTCGGCGGGCGCATCGGCGGGTTGCTTTCGACGGCACCCGTCACGACGACGGCCGCGTTCTTCCACCTTGCAGGGGACGGCGGGCTTGCCCTCAAGGTCGCTGCCGGGGGCATGAGCTTGTTCGCAGCCATCGCCGCGATGCCGCTCTACTTCTACACCGTGAAGGCAACCCGGCGGATGCCCATCGGGGTCCGCGTTCCCGCCGGCATGGTGGCGTATGTGCTCGGATTCAGCGCCGGCACGCTCATCCTTCAATCCATCACGCCTGCTGCATTGCGGGCATGGTGGTACCTTGCCACGGTGGCGTTGGTCGTGATCTATCGCTTCACGTTCATGCAAGCCCCCATCGCAGCCGTGCACCTTCGTGGCCCGAAGCCCGCGCTGACGATCTGGGAAGGCCTGGCGCGGTTTGCTGCCGGCGCGATCGTGATCGTTCTGGTCACGTTCGCGGCGGGCACGCATCCAGTTCTGGGCGCCGCGTGGGCGGTCTTCCCCGGAACGTTCCTGGTGAGCCTTGGTGTCATGGGCTTCGGCCACGGCGCGGCCTTCAGCGCGCGCGCCAGCCAAGCCAGCGTCATCGGCGGCGTGCCGTTGGCAAGCTTCCTGCTTTCGTACATGGGCCTGGTCGGGCTCATTGATGCCACGTGGTGGGCTTGGTTGAGCATGATCCCCGCATGGGCCGTGTATTTCCTGAGCCTCGTGGCCATCCAGAAGGTCCCCGAACGCCCCAACCCCGGCAGCGGACCGGCATCGGCATGACCTGGCATCGTGCGTGCACGCTGGCGTCGCTGGCCGAAGGCCTGCCCATCCACATCGTGCTGGGCGACCGCCCAGTGATGCTGCTCTTGCAGCGGGACGTGGTGCATGCCACGGACGCTGTGTGCCCGCACAAGTTCACGCTCCTGACGGACGGCGAAGTCCATGATGGCGCCATCACGTGCCCAATGCACGAGGCCACCTTCGATCTCGAAACTGGCAAGCCCCAGGAGGGCTGCGAGTGGGCAGGCACGCTGCCGATCCACGAAACGAAGGTGGATGCCGACGACGTGTTCGTGCGCCTCTAGATGGCGTGGAGGCGGCCACCGTCCACGGGCAGAACCACACCGCGGATGAACGCGGCTTCGGGGCTGCAAAGGAACGCGATGGCGGCACCCAATTCTTCGGGCTTGCCGAGACGTCCTTCGGGCGTGGAGGCGATCCATCCCTTCTCGACGTCGTCCTCGGTTTGACCCGTGCGCGTGGCCACTTGGTTGGCGAGGCTCTCGAGGCGCTCAGTGGCAGTGAATCCGGGCAGAACGCTGTTGATGGTCACGCCCGGCGGCAATTCCCGGCTCAGCGTCTTGGCCCAGCTGGCCATCGCGGCACGCACGGTGTTGCTGACGCCGAGGCCCATGATGGGCTCGCGGACGCTGGTGGACAGGACGTTGACGATGCGACCGAATCCTGCCTCCTTCATGCCTGGAAGCGTCTCTTGGACGAGCGCGTGGCTTGCCAAGAGGTGCCGGCCGAAGGCTTGATGGAATTGCTCTTCGGTGGCTTCCAGCAGGGGACCGCTTGGGGGACCCCCGGTGTTGTTGACCAAGACGTGGACGTCGCCATAGGTGCCGATGTGGTTGCGGATGGCATCCCGCAGGCCATCCCGGGAATCCAAGTCGAGAGCCAGGGCATGGGCTTTGGGGGCGCCGTGCTTCAGAAGTTCAAGCCGCAGGGCATCGAGGCGGGCTTCGCTGCGCGCAAGGACCGTCACTTCGGCTCCCATGCGGGCCAGTTGGGTCGCCGCGGCGCGTCCGATGCCTTTCGATGCGCCGCACACGAGGGCGTGCTTTCCGTCCAGGCTCACGCGGTGGCCACCGGCGCATCCGCTTGAAGGGGTTTGCCATGTTCTTTGCTGTGGCCCCAGACGTCCACGAGGATCTTGAGCGCCACGAGCATCCCCAGGGCCCAGATTGGTTGGCCCAGGGCCAGCACCGGAAATGCGCCAAGCACGAGCACAACGTGGAGCACGAACAACCGCTTGTAGGCACGTCCCATCTCCGCTTGGGGTTCAGCCGCCTGACGCCAGCGGCCATTCAGGATGAAATTTTGGACGAAGCTTGCACCGTGGCTCAGAAGCAGCGTAAAACCTACGAGCAGCAGGGGAACCCGAATGGCGGCGAGCGCTTGTGAGGCGTCGTTGGAAAACCCCTCGGGCGCGAAGAACAAGCCGAAGACGAAGATGCCGTGGACGGCGGTGAACATGCCGAAATGGAAGGAGAAGAAGGGGACCAGAAAGAGCGCCATCCAGCGTGCGACGATTGCCATGCGGATCATGCTGAAGAGCCCCACGACGGCATTCTCCATCCAGAAAGCGGCCATCACGATGCCCAACTCCCAGCCGGCGAGCACGCCGACCAACGGGACAAGCCCGGCGGCGACGACGAACCATTTGCTGCGCGGAGCATCGCGCACGAGTTGCTGTTGGCGCGTGAGCCAGGACACGCCCGTCCATCGCCGTCGAGCGATAAGGCCCATGGTTGTGCGAATTCACCGCCCTGCGGCCAACCATGAAGGCCCCGGCGTGCCATCGGCATCCCATGCGCTTCAC
>JBFKLD010000144.1:0-3914 GCA_041630755.1 Thermoplasmatota archaeon | reverse complement strand
GGCCACTGCAGCGCGGACATGCAAGACTACACGCCGCCTGTCTGACATTGCGCGTGTTCCTTTCCCCCTCTCTCCTGGGCGGCGTTTGGCGCCGGTGGTCGGGTGCGTGTGTTCACCACCCCCTCCACATGAACCAAAGGTTCCGATGGTTTCAAGCGTCAGGACGCTCTCCACCGCGACGGGATGCAGTTTGCTTACGCGCACACCCGCCCTGGCTTCGACAGCGAAGGCCAGGCCGACGCGTACCGGCGCATCTCCATCGTGGTCGGCTTGGTGGCCGGCTTGATCTGGTTCAGCGGCATGCTCACCATCACCGTCGCCGTCGGCGGCACCGTCTGGCCCGGAGGCATCCTGCCCGTTCTCGGCGCCACACTGATGGGTCGCCTCGCCACCGGCGCGGCGCGCAGATTCATGGCCCACGTCCTCGACCGCACCGAGATCGAAGTCAGCCTCCACCACCCGAAGCCGTACGTGGCGCGCCTCGGACGCCGCATGCAACGCCTCGGATTCCAACCCGAAGACCGCATGGCCGGGCCCACCTTCCAGCCGCCCCACGCCACGCGCCGCATCGTCCCCCCGCTGCGCGTCCACTGGCAAGGCCGCGGCGCCCGCATCACCGGCCCCCGTTTCCTCGTGCGCGTCGCCGCCAAGATGGCGGTCCCCTGAACCCGTGGGCGCACCCCTCAAATACCGGCAAGGTTCGACAGGGCCTCGTGGCGAACCTGTACTGGCCCAAGAAATCGCATTTCCGCAGCGAGGCCAACCGGCGCCGACGCTTTGAGGCCAAATTCGACAAGGCCGAGAAGCAAGCCAAGGATGTGCTGCTCATCAGCCACGGCCACTGCCTGGACGGCACCGGCAGCATCATCGTCACGCTGCGCGCCCTCGGGGCCGACCGCGTCGGCGTCGCCACGTGCCAGCCCAGCGACATGCGCCGCGTGCTGGAATACCTCACCAAGTTCGAAGGCAACGGGCGCAAGCTCATGATCGCCGACCTGAGCCTCAACCCCGACCAGTACAGCAGCATCGTCGCCGCCTGCAAGACGCTCAAGGACAACGGCTGGACCATCGAATGGCGCGACCACCACCACAAGCAATGGGAAGGCCTGGACCTGAAGCTGCTTCTGAAGCACATTGACGTCTTGGAAGTGGACACCAAGGCCAAGGAGTCCGGCGCCAGCCTGCAAGCCCACGCCATCGCGCCCAAGGACAAGTTTGCCAAGAAGCTCGCCCACGTCATCCGTGACCGCGACCTCTGGTGGAACGAAGACCCCGACAGCGAGACGCTCGAATATGCCATCACCCGCATGGGTGACAAGGCCTTCATCGCGCACTACCTGCGCAAGACCAAGGACGACCCCGTGGTCGACAGCACCATCGCCAAGGCCGCCGAAGAGCAGAAGACGATCATTGCCCGCGATGCCGACCGCATCCTCAAGGGCACACGCTACTGGACCGCCCCCGACGGCCGCAAGGTCGGCATCGTCTACGGCTGGCTTCCCAAGAACGTCGGCTTGCACCGCGTCCTGGAGCAAGACGACGTCCACGTTGCCGTCAACGTGCGCCCCAACGGCCACATGAGCCTGCGCAGCCGCCAGGAAAGTCCCGTGTGCCAAGAGGTCGCCCGCGAATTCGACGGCGGCGGCCACCCCAACGCAAGCGGCGGCACCCTGAGCCTCAAGGGCCTGCGCTTCTGGTGGTACGTGCTGCGCCGCGGCCAGGTGCGCCGCGTGGCCGAAGTTGCCCAATGCGGCGTCAAGCACCTCCAATGAAGGCCACGGGCCGCGTGGACGGAGCCCACGTCCGCGTGGACGATGCTGCAGCCGGAAACCGGCTCTACAGCAAAGGCATCGGCGTGCCCCAAGACGGCGGCGCGACGCTCACAGCGGTCGAAGCCGCCTTCGCCATGGACCAAGGCAAGCTGCGCGTGTTCCACGACGAGAGCGAACTGCAGCTCGAAGACATCCTGCGGCTCCAAGACGGGGCCGAAGTGTCCTTCCTCGCGTACCGCGACATGCGCGAACGTGGCCTGCTGGTGCGCCACCTTGGCAGCCTCCAAGTGTGGGAGCGCGGCAAGACCATGAAGCAAGAGCCTTGGTTCCACGCCTTCCCGTACGCGGAGCGCGACCCGGTCCATGTGGCCGACTTGCTGGAGCGCGCAGGCAACGTGCTGTCCGTCGTGGACGAAGACGGCAGCGTCCTCCACTACAAGCTCGAAGAAGTCTCGCCCCTCGGAGATGTCCCCATCCAAGACTTGGCACCCGCCAAAGGCGCCATCCTCAGCGACCGCGTCATGGTGGACGGTGCCGACTGGAGCGCCGAGCACATCGGCACCCAAGTGGGCGAGCATCTGCTTCTGAGCTTCACGGAAGCTGCGCACTTGCAAGCCCGTGGCGTTCTGGACGTCCCGGCGGACCTGCCCGCGCGCGCACGGGCGCGCCAGCTCCATTTCGAAGCCGCGCTGCCGGTCCACGAAGCGCTGCGGTCGGCCGGCGTGGTCAGCCGCAGCGGCTTCCGCTTCGGCACGCACTTGCGCGGGTACCAGACCGGGCCCGACGAGAGCCATGCGACATGGCTCATCCAATGCGTCATGCCGGACGCCACGCTTGCGTGGAGCGAACTCAGCCGCGCGGTGCGCTTGAGCCACGGCGTGCGCAAGACGTTCCTGATCGGCATCGCGCAAGACCCTGTGCGCTTCTTGTCGCTCACATGGTTCAGGCCCTAAGCCAATGGTTGTTCTGGCACAGGCCCAGGCGTGTGCCATCATCGGTTCATAGCGCTGCGTGCGTGCCTCAGACATGCGCCCCATTCTCGCTGCACTTCTGCTTGTCCCGCTCGCCATCCCGATGGCTGCCGGAACCGCCGACCTGCGCATCACCGAGATCTTGCCCAACCCCACGGACCGGGAATTCATCGAGATCCACAACGCCGGAACGCAACCCGTGGCTCTGCAAGGATTCACCATCCACGATGCGGCAAACAACACATTCACCTTCGGCAATCGCACCCTCGCCCCCGGTGCCCGCATCGTCGTCTGGGGTGGCGGCGCAGATGATGCGCTTGGCCCGGCCTGGTCCAAGGCATCCGTGTGGAACAACGGGGGAGACACGGCCACGCTTCGCGATGCCGCGGGCACGGTTCTTTCGACGATGAGCTACGGAACCAACCCGGCTGCTCCTGCCCAAGGCAAGAGTCTTGAGCTTGTCAACGGGCAATGGCTCGAAGGCGCGCCCACCCCGGGCTCTGCCCCCGGCGGAGGCACTGTCTCTGCCACGGTCCAAGACGTGCCGCCGACCATCCAATGGGCCGCTCCGGCACACGCACGCGCCGGTGCGAACCTGAGCCTCACCTTCGACATCACCGACGCCAACGGCGACGCCGTCGCTTGGACCCTCTCCGACGGAGCCACCCTCGCCCAAGGCACCGAAGGTTCCCACGCGGTCACCGTCACAGCTCCGGCCCACGAGCAGGCTTGGACGTTGACAATCCACGCGGAAGACCCCGCGGGAAACACCGCGTGGTCCAACGCCACGGTCCACGTGCGCGCCGCAGACTTGGTCGTGGACTTCCCCCACGGCTCCGTAGCATTCCCCGCCTTCGCTCCGGGTGCCGGTGCGGTGGAAAGCACGGCCTTCACGCTCGAGAACGTCTCTCCGTCGGTGATCTCGCCGCGGCTGGACATGAGCGACCTGGTGGGTCCTGCGACAATCCCGGTCGCCGGCAACGCAAGCATCGGCACGACCGTGGGAAACACGACGGCGTGGACCCCGTACACAGGCCCCCTGACGGTGCTGCCCGATGTGATGCCCGGCCAGGTCGTGGAGGTGCGCTTCCGCCTGGACCAGATTCCTGCGGTTCTGCCTGCAGGTGACTACGGCACCAGCTTCACGGTGGTGGCATGATGGCGATGATTC
>JBFKLD010000143.1:0-4038 GCA_041630755.1 Thermoplasmatota archaeon | reverse complement strand
CTCAACGGCCGCATCCTCGAGGGGGCCGCGGCTCACGGGCTTGAGGCGCCCACCAACGCACGCATCCTGGAGTTGGTTCAGCGCGTAGAGGCCGGAGAGGAACCTGGGGTGCACTGGTTGGCTCGGCTGCAGCAGTAGTTCCGCTGCCCTCTGGTCGCCTCCTTTATCCCCGGGCGGGCATGCGCCACCGTGCACATCGAGCACCCCGTGCTCGAGCCGGAAACGGTGGCGTTCCGCGGCTACCAGGCCAACCTCGCGCGCATGTGCCGCGAGAAGGACACGCTCGTCGTTCTGCCGACGGGGATGGGCAAGACCATCGTGGCGCTCCTCGCGCTTGCCGACAGCGTGCGCGACGGCGCGAAGCGGGTGCTGATCATGGCCCCCACGAAACCCCTTGTCGAGCAGCACGGGCGCTTCTTGGAGTCGGTCCTGCGCTCACCCTGGAAAGAGCAGGTCCACGTGCTCACGGGAAGCGTATCGCCCGAAAAGCGCGAGACCGCCTACAAGGGCGAAGGATTCGTCTGCGCGACGCCCCAAGTGGTGCGAAACGACATCCTGAACGGGCGGCTGGCCGCGGATGCATTCGACTGGATCGTGTTCGACGAGTGCCACCGCGCCAGCGGCGACTACCCATACACATTCATCGGCGAAGAGGTGCGGCGCACGGGACGAAAGGTCCGGCGCATGGGGCTCACGGCGAGCCCTGGGCATGATGCCACCAAGATTGACGCCGTGCGCGTGGCACTCGGGCTCGAGCACGTGGAGATCCGCACGCCGACCGACCCGGATGTCCGCGACTATGTCCAGGATGTCGAGGTCGAGTGGGAACCCATGCCGCTTCCGCCCGGCATGGCGGCCATCTCGCAGAAGCTCCATTCCGCCTTGGCTGAGCGCGTGCGGGCGTTGAAGGGACTTGGCTTTCTGAAGAACGCTCCAAGCCGACCGCGCCGCATGGACTTGCTGGAGTGCGCCAAGCGTGCCCAAACGATGATCCAGAACGCACGGGACCCCGAGCCGAGCCTCTTCCAAGCCTTGAGTCTCCAGGCTCAGGCGATGAAGATCCAGCACGCCATCGAGCAGGCAGAAACGCAGGGCGCCAACGGACTGGTGGCCTACCTGGAGGGAGTCATCCAGGAGGCCTCGGGCCCGAAGGCCTCGAAGGCGACCCGGAACGTGGCCGAAGACCCCGCCATTGTGGAGGCGATGCACCTCGCCAAGCGCACCGACGAGGACAACCCCAAACTGGAGCGCACGGTCACTCTCGTGCAGGAGACCCTCGAGTCTTCTGCCGAGAGCCGCATCATCGTCTTCACCCAATACCGTTCCACCTGCCAAGCCATCGCAGACCGCTTGTCCCGCGTGGCAGGCGTGCGCCCCGTGGTCTTCGTTGGCCAGGGGAAGCGCCGCGCAGGCGCCGGACTGACGCAGAAGCAGCAGGCAGAGACCATCCAAGCCTTCGCCGAAGGCCAGCACAACGTGCTCGTGGCCACGAGCGTCGCTGAGGAGGGCCTGGACATTCCGCAAACCGACCTCGTGGTCTTCTTCGAACCCATTGGCAGCGAGATCCGCAGCATCCAACGGCGCGGGCGCACGGGCCGCAACCGCAGTGGCCGCGTTGTGGTGCTCATGACCAAAGGCACCCAGGACGAGGCCGCTCACTGGACCGCCAAGCGCCGGGAGCGTCAGATGGTGCAGGAGCTGCACACGCTGCGCGCCACGCTGGCAGGCCGACCGCGCGAAACGGCCCCCGGCCAGACCCGGCTCGGCGACGCACCGAAGGCCGAGAAGGCGACCAAGACGCAGCCAGCGGCGCAGGAGGCACCACGGGCGCTGATGCCCGGCCCGAAGATCGTGGCCGATTCACGCGAGCAGCACGGGGGCGTCGCCGAGCACCTGCACAAGCTGGGCGCACAAGTGGAAGCACGGCGCCTCGACATCGCAGATTACGTGCTCAGCGACCGCGTCGCCGTGGAGCGCAAGAGCACAACGGACTTCGTGGATAGCCTGGTGGATGGGCGTCTGTTCACGCAACTCCAAGAGCTGCGCACCTACCCCAAGGCCTTCTTGGTCATCGAGGGCCGCAGCCTGCATGGGCACCGCCAGGTATCCCCGGAGGCCCTCCTTGGCGCTTTGGCGAGCATCGCGGTGGATTACGGCATCCCCGCCATCCGCACCGAGGACGGGCTCGAGACGGCCCGTTTCCTGCTTGCCGTGGCCAAACGGGAACAGACCCGCGACAAGCGCCCCATCGCTGTGCGACCCGCGACTCCTGGAAAGTCGCAACGCGACGCCCAACGTTTCCTGATCGAGGGCCTTCCCGGGGTCTCCGCCTCCCGCGCAGAAGCCCTCCTGCAAGCCTTTGGATCTGTGGGCGCGGTCTTTGCCGGCTCCGAGGACGCATTGGCGGCGGTGGACGGCATCGGAGCCAAGACGGCCAAGGAGATTCGGCGCATCCTCGACGCTCCGTACGCTCTCACGCTCGACCGCAAGGGTTAGAACCCGACCCCTTGTGGCGCGGCCCGTCCCTTCTGGGGGGTTGTGCGCATGGCGACAAAGATTGAGAACATCAGTGCAGGCTTGGACATGCTGGCCGAAGACTCCAGCGTCCCGCGCAACATCCGCAAGGCGTCGGAAGACATCAAGGCCCTGCTCCAGGATGAGAGCGAGGCCCTGGACGTCCGGAAGGCCCAGTCCATCAACATGCTGGACGACATGGCCAACGACCCCAACATCCCCCTTCATGGCCGCACGCTTGTGTGGAACATCATGAGCCAGCTCGAAACGCTGGCCTAGTGGTGAAATAGTCCCCTCCCCTACCTGGGATGGGATGCAAGTCGGGGTCATCTACGGCAACGCCACAAGCACGCTTTTCGACGTCGCCGTGACGGCCACGCTCAAGCGTTTGGATTACATTGAGGTCCGCCAGGACGGCCAGCGCGTGCTGGGGCAGGTGGGCGAGATCGAACGCAAGTCCAAGGTCGGCTACCAGGAGGCACTCGAAGGCGCCACGTCCGACGACCAGCTCTCGGCGCGCGTGCACGTGATCGGCTACGTGGACAGCCGTGGCCTCGTGCAGACCCCCCGGAACCCCTTCCGGGCAGGCGACGAGGTGTACGCCGCGGACGAAGCCCTCGTGACGAGCGTCCTGGGACTCGCCGGCAAGGACCGCGGCGCGTACATCGGGCACGTGAAGGGCAGCAAGATCCCCGTCCGCCTCGGATTGAACGTCCTGGCCCAGAAGCACCTGAGCGTGCTTGCGAAGACCGGGGCCGGCAAATCGTACACCGTCGGCGTCATCCTGGAAGAATTTCTTGCATCCGGCGTCCCACTGGTGATCCTTGACCCGCACGGCGAGTATGGATCGCTGCGCCGGGCCAACGTGGAGGAGGCGGAACTGGAAGCGATGAGCCGCTTCGGCGTGCGGCCCAAGAGCTACCAGAAGCAGATCAAGGAGTACGCGCTGGATACGTTTCTCAATCCGGAGGCGGACAAGTTGCGCCTGGAGGGGTTGAACCTGGAGGGCCACGAGATCGCCGACCTCTTGGGAGGCCGGCTCTCTGGCGGCCAGATGGGCGTCTTGTACCAGGCAGTCAAGGATGTCAAGGAGCACAATCCGGCCTACACCTTGCGCGACGTCATGGACCATGTGAACATGAACAAGTCGAGCGCCAAGTGGAATGTCCTGAACGCCTTGGAGGCGCTCGAATCAACGGGCGTGTTCGACACCCGTGGAACGCCTCCCAGCGAGCTGATCCAGCCAGGCCAATGCACGATCCTCAACCTGAAGGGTGTGGCGCCAGACGTCCAGGACATTGCGGTCACGCGGATTGCCAACATGCTTTGGCAGGCGCGCAAGCGCAACGAAGTGCCACCACACATCCTCGTGGTGGAGGAAGCCCACAATTTCTGCCCTGAGCGGGGCATTGGCAACGCCATCAGCGGCCCGGTCTTGCGCACGGTGGCGTCAGAGGGGCGCAAGTTCGGCATGGGGCTGGTGATTGTGAGCCAGCGGCCGGCCAAGATTGACAAGAACGTGCT
>JBFKLD010000142.1:0-4054 GCA_041630755.1 Thermoplasmatota archaeon | reverse complement strand
CCCACGGCTGAACCGCGTCCTGCGCCCCTGCAGGAAACGTCCGCGCGCCCGGCCCCGCAGCGCACAAGCGCCGTCCTTGGCGGGCTTGCGGGTTTTGCGGCCATCCTCGTCGTCCTTGGGCTGATGTTCGTGAATGGGCCCGCGGCAAGCGACAACTTGACGGTTGATGGGCAGCCGGTGCTGGCGCAGCAGAGCAAGAGCGCCACATTCGGCCCGCTGCTGCGCGCGGGGGGCGCCAACGCCATGGGGGGTCCCGGCGGCGTCGAATTCTCCGCTCCGGCGGGCACCCTGGAGGCCGCCTTCGTGGTGGATTGGGATCCGCAGGTCTCGACGCAAGTGCTGCGCGTGACCGTCTATCAGGAAGGCCCCGAGGGGATCGTCCAGCGTGGCCAGCATGAAGGCGCCCCGGGCCTGGAGTTCGATGTCGCCGTCGATGCGGGGCACATCTGGGTCGAGGTGGTGCCCGCGCGCGATGGCTACACGCAGGGCCAATCCGTCCAGGTCCAGTTTACCGCCATTGGGTAGGCTTAAGCCGCACAGGCTCCTCCAACAGGCCACAGGCGACCACATGAAAATTGACATCGGCTCCGAAGGCAAGATCCTGGGCACCAAGCGCGTGAGCCCCAACGGACAAGTGAGTGGCCTCTCCGAATACGCCGGCGAGGAAGTGCTCATCGTGTACCCGGGGCCCCGCGAGCCGCGCATCAAGATGGAAGCCAAGGATTACGTCAAAGAGCTGGAGCGCGCGGTCCAGGGCCAGATGCGCGCCGCCTTGACCCAGTACAAGGGCCTGAAGGCCAAGTACAAGGACGAAGCCGAAGCCACGCGCGCGTTCATCCGCGACAAGAGCCCCAAGAGCTTCCACAAGCTGGTTGACAGCGTGGACTCGTGGGTCGGTGACCAAGTCAAGAAGGTCGAGACGAAGGTGCAGGAAAAGTTGGAAGACGAATGATCGGTCCGCAGGGCCGAGGGTGGCCCTGGCCCTGCTGATGGATCAGACCGTGACCAGCTCGACGTTCCAGCCGGCGCTCAGGAGCTCTTCCATGATGTACTCGGTGGTGGCTCCCATGAGCTGGGCGCTGGGTGCGCAGTTGAACCAGCCCGCACGGCTCACGATGCCAAAGGCGCCGCCGTCTTCGGCCAGCAGGATGGGGCTTCCGGAGTCGCCCCACCAGACGGGGCTCTCCGCGCAGTAGTCCTTGCCGCTGTAGCCGCTCACGTAGCCGGGGCGGTCACGGGTCTCGTCAAATTCGCCCCAGACGAGCGCGTAGCCGTGGTGCATGAGCTCGGCGCCGAGCTCGACTTGGCCTTCGACGATGCCCGTCGGACCCGCGGTGTTCCACATGGTCGGGTTGGCCACCATGTTGACGCCCTCGTCGAGGAGGATGAGGCTGAAATCCACGTTGGTGTCGGCGCCCTCGCTCACGTCGCTGTCGTAGACGACGGTGCCGATCTCGCCGTGGCCCTCAAGGGGGATGCGCTGGCCCTCTTCGTCCGTGCAGTGGCCGGCGGTGCCGATGTAGTAGGTGCCGTTGCTGGGCTCAAAGAAGAGGAAATTGAACGTGCACCAGCCGATGGGGCTGCCGGGGCGCAAGATGGCGTCTCCCACGGTGGCCCATTCGGCAACAGGCAGGGTTTCGGCCGGAGTCTCAGGGGTGGCCACGTCGTCCACCGGTGCGGCGCACCCGGCGAAGATCACAAGCACAGCAACTGCAAGAAAGCGCATACGGCAAGAGCGGGCGATGGAGGGAAAAAGGATTGTGGCGCACCTGCCTACGCGAGCGCCAGTTCGACGGCCCAGCCTGCGGCCTCCAATTCCTGGAAGATCCACGGCATCAGGGGGCCTTCGTCGGTGCTCGGCGGCATCGCGCCAAGGCCGAAGTGGCTCACGATGCCCAGCGCCTTGCCGCTCTCGTGGAGGATGGGGCTTCCGGAGTCGCCCCACACAGCGGGCATGTCGATGTTGTACATCGTGTCCGTGTAGTCTGTCAGGAAGCCCGCGCGGCTGCGGCTGTAGGGGTTCTCGCCGAGCACCATGCCGTAGCCGTGCTGGTAGACCATGTCGCCCACCGCGAGGTCACTGGCGGTCACGCTGCCGGTGGGTCCGTCCCAGCCGAGCATGGTCGGGTTGGCCTCAGGGATGGCGCCCTCGTCCAGCAGGATGAGGCTGAAGTCCAACGCGGGGTCCGCGCCTTCGGTTTCATCGCTGTCGTAGACGACGGTGCCGATCTCGCCCACGGCGGGCTGCTCGACGCGCTGGTCCAGCTCGGTGCAGTGCGCGGCGGTGCCGATGAAGCCGTGCGGCCCGCTTCCGTCTGGCGCCATGCCGGTGAACAGGAAGTTGAACGTGCAGTAGCCTCCGAGGCTGCTTCCGGGGCGCACAGGCGCATCGAGGCCTCCCCAGGAAATCGTCGGCTCGGCATCGCTCAGGTCCGCATCGGTCAGGTCTGCACCGCTTGGTGCGGCCACGTCGTCCGTGGTCACGCAGCCGGCCAGGGCAAAAGCCATGAGGCATGCAAGGAAACGCATGCCTTCGGCACGGCCAACGGCCGGCTTAGCTGTTGCCGTCGCTCAGCAGCAGACCGCCTGGTCCGTGAGCGCGTCCCGGCGGGCCGATTCGTCGCCGTGGTTCTCCAGGAACTCCTCGAGCGCCTCCAGGTCGTCTTGGGCTTCCTCGTCGTGGGGTGCCAGCTGGACCGTTTCGGCCAGCGCATGGCGCGCCTCCTCAAGGTAGTCGGACACGCTCGTGGTCGGAAGATCCGACCCCGGGGCAGCCGTTAGGGCACCCGCACGCACCATCGCCATCAAGATGCGGGCGATGGCGGCCTGGTAGTGGGCTTCGGCCCGCGTCACGTCCATCACAAGCGCATCTTCGGCTGCTTGGAGGCCCGCGGCGAAGTTGCCGACGTCCATCTCGAGAATGGCCTTGCACAGCAACCTCTCCGTGGTCGCTCCGTGCTGGCGCATCGCGAGGTTGACACGGGCCAGTGCTTGGAACGCCTCAACGTAATCGGCGTTCGGCGTCTGGATCCGTTCCAACAGGGTGTGGGGTGTCATACCAAACACTAGATGGCCGTTCAATCCTTCAAAAAGCCTCTGGCGACTTGGTCGAATTGTCCCCGGTTTGCGCCCGGTTGCGGGCCTGTTCTGGTCCTCCTCGGGCCCCAAATGGTGCGCTGGGATGGTCGCCCCGGGCCCGAATGCGCGTTTCTGTGCAAACAATTCCGGTCACCCGCCAAAACCGCGCGCCGGTGCCCGCCCGAGTTCCCTGACCCCGTGCCTTTTATGTGCGGCTCTTGTGGCAAGCCTGCTTCCATGGCTGAACCCTCCCCCGGCTCCAATGGCGTCGAGACCCTGCCTCCGGTCAACGAGTGGATTGAAGGCGAGAACTTCAACACCACCGCAGACCTCGAGGTTCCCGACAAGCTGCTTGACCAAGTCATCGGCCAAGACCATGCCGTGACGGTCGTCCGCAAGGCTGCCGAGCAGAAGCGCCACGTCATGATGATCGGTGAGCCCGGCACGGGCAAGTCGATGCTGGCGCGTGCCATGACTGAATTCCTGCCTCGAGAGGAGCTGGAAGACGTCATCGCGTACCCCAACTCGGAAGACCAGAACACGCCCCGCATCCGCGTCGTGCCGGCTGGCAAGGGCAAGGAGATCGTCGACGCGCAGAAGTTCGAAGCGCGCAAGCGTCAGGAGCAGCGCGGCTTCCTCATGATGGTGGTGGTCTTCGCCATCGTCGGCATCAGCCTCTTCGTGGCCTTCGCCACGGGGCGCTACGAATTGATCATCTGGGGCCTGATCGGGTCCCTCATCGCCTTCTTCATCTTCCGCAACGCCGCCATGAACCGGCCCAACCAGATGGTGCCAAAGCTCCTCGTCGGGCATGATCCCGACGACATGCCGCCATTCGTGGATGCGACGGCCGCCCACAGCGGTGCGCTTCTTGGCGACGTGCGCCACGACCCCTTCCAGGCCGGCGGCCTCGAGACGCCCGCCCATGACCGTGTCGAAGCCGGCAGCATCCACAAGGGCCACCGGGGTGTGCTGT
>JBFKLD010000141.1:0-4127 GCA_041630755.1 Thermoplasmatota archaeon | reverse complement strand
GCCATGGAGGACCGCCTGGCGCTTCAGCAGATGATGGTGGATGCACAGCTGCGTGCCACGGATGATGCTGTGCTGTCACTGGGGATTGATGGCAGCATCCTCGCCGCCAACGATGCCTTGCTTGCCTTGTGTGGGGCCACGGCCTCCGGCACGGGTGGCGTGCTCGAGCGCATGGATGATCCGGATGCGTTTCTGCGGGAAGTGGCGAAACTGTACACGGGGGCCAAAGAGCGCAAGGAAACCATCACCTACCGGGGGCGCCGCATCGAGCGCCGCGGGGCGCCCATCGAATCACCCGATGGCCGGCGCCATGGGCGCGTCTGGACGTTCCGGGACGTCGGCAAGGCCTAGACGATCCGCTCGAGCGTTTCGAGGTGGAAACCGCGCTGGGTGATGTCGTAGGTGCTGATGCCGACGCCGTGGCTGCGGTTCTTGACCTTCTTGACCATGAAGTAGCGCTCGAAGGACGTGCCCTTGCGGGTGACTTCCAATTCGATGAGGCAGTCGGCGATGAGCTCCATGCGCCGCTCGAGCGTGTCCCCGTGGGCACCTTTTGCCATCACAAGAAGCAGTTGGCCCCCACTGCGCGCGTTGGCCGCCTTGAGGGCGGTGATGGTTGCCACGAGCCGGTCGAGCTTGTACAAGTTGAGGAAGAAGTCGAGGCTGTGCACGACCATGCGCGCGGGGCGCTCGGTCTGCGCGTATGGGTCCATGAGGCGCCCGAGGTAGTCATGCTGGTCCGACTGGCCGGGCGCGACGGGGGCCGTGTTGCGAAGCATGTCGGTGCTGGTGGTGCCTTCGACCAGATCGCGCGGATCGAAGCGCCGGCGGCTGCCCGTGCCAAACGCGTCGCCTTCCTCGTGGGCGGCGATCATGCGCTCGGCGAAGTCGCTTTGCAAGTCGGTGATGGTCACGTGGGTGCGGGGCCAGCCGCCTTGGTCCATCGCAATCTCCACTTCTTCCTTCGACTCTTCCGTCGTGACGTAGATGGTGTGTGCGCCCGGGCGTCCGCAAGCAAACTGCTTGGCAAAGATCTCGGCGCCGCTTCCGCTCGGGGCCAGCAAGAGCGTCGTGAATCCGTCTGGGAGCCCCCCACCGAGAAACAGGTCCAATGCCGTGATGCCGGTTGGGGTGACTTTCATCCTGTCTCCCCGAATTTCTTGAGAAGGGGCGCCAGGCTGATTCCGTACTCGGACAAGTCCATCATGAACTTGGCGCGGCTGTGGTCGGTGCCGCGCATCTTGATGACTTGCAGCGTCCGCACCAAGTCGTTGTTGCGCTCAATCTCGCTCAGGAACACGATGCCGTCGGCGATGAACTCCTCGACGCCGAACATGCTGTAGCGAAGTTCCCGGGGCGGGGTCTCCGACGTCAGGACCGTCGTGCAGTCCAATTCGCCAAGGGCCATGCCCAGTTGGAAGACGAAGTCACGAATCTTGCCGGGGCTTTCGAGCCGCTGGCATACGGCGGTGATGCTGTCAAGGACGAGGCGCTTGACGTTGTATTGCCGCACGATGTTGGCAAACACTTCCACGAGTGCCTCGGAGTCTTCGAAGGTGAAGTGCTCGTCGGGCTGCAGCCCCATCTTCTTCGTCACGGCGCGCAGGTCCACCAGCCGGATGTGGCCTTCGTCGAGGAAGTTCGGCTGCATGAACAGGTATTCGCGTGCGTTGCGCTCGAGCACGTTGACGGGCTCGGTCACGCTCACGAACATGCCTTTCTCGCCGCGCTCGACGCCGTGGGCCAAGAACTCGAGCGTGAGGGTTGTCTTTCCCATGCCCGAGCCACCGGCCAGCAGGACAGCGCTTCCTTTGGGGATGCCGCCGCGCAGAATCTGGTCCAGCTCGGGGATGCCGGTTTCGCAACGCTCGATGCTCATGCCCAAGCGTCCACTGGCATCACCAGCTTAGGGTTTCGCATCATGCGATCTCGACGGTCGTGGAGACCGTGCGCACACGGAGCGTCCATTCGGTCACGGTGCCGGTCGAGAGCACGAGGCTGGCGGTGTCTCCTGTGCCGGTCACGCTGGCGTCGGCGGCCCCGCTGGCAAGAACCTCGTCCATCAGGAAGCGGCGCCATGCGGAGGCGTGGTCGCCTTGGATGGTGAAGGTGGCATCGGTGGCGCTCAGGATGACGTCGCGAGTGCCTTGGTGGGTGATCTCGATGCGGGCTTCACTGGTGCCCTGCAGGTCTCCGGTTCCGCTGAGGTCCATGAAGGTCCAGTCCACGTAGCCGCGCGAGCCGTTGACCATGAGCGTGAACGCCGGGGCGCTCACCACGGCGGCGGTTTCGGGTTGGACGGCCAGGATGGCGCCGCCTTCCCAGGTGGTGATCTGCTCGCCGTATTCCCGGTAGAACGGCTCGAAGACGAGGCGGTCGCTTGTGATGTTGAGGAGGTTCGTGGCTGCTTCGCCGCCCCCGGTGGTGACGAGCCGGCCGTCGGGGGTGCTGTGGACGGCGGCGAACGAGGCGGTTGCGGTGGGGCTTCCGGCGCCGCTTGCGACGACGCTTCCGGTCATGCTGTAGGGGGCGTCCAGCGCCGTGAGGGCGGCCGGCAGCCCGTACGTGGGCTCAAGCACATCCACGGTGTAGCTCGTCACCGCTTTGCCGGCTTCGCACAGCAGGGGGCGGTGGCGCGTGCCGCTTCCGGTGACCGTGATGGCGACCTCAGCCCCGGCGCAATTGGTTGCGAGGTTGCTGCCCTTGTGGGCCAGCTGGAAGGTGACGGTGGCGGTGCCGTCGGTGAATGTGAGGGTCACGACCGCTTGGTCGTCCACGTCGATGTTGGTGGTCGTCAGGGCAAGCTCCATCGCCCGCAGATTGGAGATGTCGGTGAGTCCGCTTGTCACGACTTGGTCGGCCGTGCCTGCGAAGGCTCCGTTGGAAAAGTGGTGGATGGCGCCGGGAGCGGTCAACGTCGTTGTGGTCGAGCCATCGATGAAGGCATGCCCGGTGCTTGGGATGCTTTGCAGGAACGTGACGGCGTCGGCGCCCAGTGGGTAGGTGACGAGGAAGGGCCCCCGTTCGCCGCTCGCGCTCAAGCCGTCGAGGCCGGTCTGCATGGCGGCAAAGCGGTCCTGGACGAGGCGGTTGTGCTGGCTTTCATTCTCCTTGATCCAGTCCGGAAGGACGGTGGTGGACCAGATGATGAAGGCGCTCGAGAACAAGGCGAACAGCAAGACGGCAGCGACGACGCTGCTGACGCCTTCTTCGCGCTTCAGTACGTCCAGCCTCCGAAGGCCGGTGTGCCGACAACATTGGCACTGCTGTTGACGCGCACCATGTCGTCATCGTCGTCCAGGATGGCGTCGTGAAGGTAGATGGTGCCTCCGGGGCCTGCTTCGATGAAGACGGGGAAATTGGTGGTGATGTTGGCGCCGCGCAAGTCCACGTCGGCGGCATCGCTTGCGATGAAGACGGTCTTGCTTGAGGAGATGGTCGAGTTTTGCAGGTCAATGCTGCCTTCCGAGCGCACGTCCACCTTGTACGTGGACGAGAGCGTGGTGTTGGTGATGACTAGGTCTGTCTGCTCGACGTTGATGTCGATCTTCTTGGACGCCTGCACGACGGTGCCGCTGATGGTGGCGGTGCCGACGGCTTCTTCGAGGTCGAGCTTGACGTGCCCGCCCGAGATGAGCTGGATGCCGGTCACGGCAAAGGTGTCCTCGACTTCCATCTTGATGTCGTCGGTGGCGGAGATGTCCACCTGCAAGACGATGGAGCGGGCGCGCAGGTCCACTTCGCCGTTGACGTCAATGGGGCCGAAGCTTGGCGGCAAGACGAGGTCCTTGCTGGGGTCGTCGAATTGGCCGCTGCGGATGGCGTCGGCTTGGGCGGCCGTCAGATTCTGGTCCACGCCCGGAGTGAAGGCGCCGTCGCCGTCGAGGTCGAAGTACGCCGTGCTGGGGGGCAGGGGCGCCGCTTTGACGGTCAGAAGCTTGGACAGCACGGTGGAGCTGCCCCCGTGCGAGGCAACGATCTTGACCGTGTGGGTGCCGGTCAGTGCGGTCCAGTTCTGGTCCAGGTTGGCGATGTCGCCCGGAGTGATGGCGGTGGTGTTGTCTCCGATGGGGACACTGTTGACGGTGAATTTCACGGAGGCGTTGGCCACGGCCGTGCCGCCGTTG
>JBFKLD010000140.1:0-4241 GCA_041630755.1 Thermoplasmatota archaeon | reverse complement strand
TGGCCTCCCTGGGCGGCGCCGTCGTGCTTCTTGCTGGCCTGGTCGTGCTTGGATCCATTGCTGCATTGGACGCATTTTACGGATTCACGGGAGCGAATCAGGCAGATCTCAACTTGATGTTCCTGCTTGCCTTTGCCGTGACCGTGGGCGTCGGCGTGGACGACACGGTGCACTTGGCCCGCCGCTATTTCGAATCTGGAGCCGACGCAGCGTTCCGCCACGCGGGGCGAGCCGTGCTGGCCACCACCGCAACGAGTGCGGCCGCGTTTGCCAGCCTGTCGGGCATGTACTTCTTGCAGAGCAAGAACCTGGCCATCTTGGCCACGGTGGGCATCCTGGCGGCGTTCGCGCTGACGATGCTCTTGCTGCCCCTGGCGATGCGCCCGTTCAGTGGCTTCCGCCAACCGGGTGATTGACGCCTTCGCCTTCCGTGACGAAGCCGACCACTTGCACCTGGTAGTCGGTGTGCTCTTCAAGGTAGGTCAGAGCTGCCTCGGCGTCGTCCGCACCGACGATGGCCACGAAGCCCATGCCCATGTTGAAGGTCCGGTACATCTCGTGGTCTTCGATGCCCCCCATCTCTTGGATGCGCGTGAACACGGGAGGCACAGGCAACGGGTTCTCAGCCACGTACTGGACGTCGGTGCGTCCGCGCTTGAGCTTGCGAAGGCCGCTGCCGGTGATGTGAGCCAGGCCGTGCACGTCGAGGCCCGTCTCGAGGAGCCCCATGATCTCGCGCACGTAGATGCGGGTGGGGATGAGCAAGACTTCGCCGATGCTCATGCCGGCGTATTCGGGGTCGTCGAACGGCCAGGGATCGGTGTATGCGTGCCCGGCATCTTCGATGACGCGGCGCGCCAGCGTGTAGCCGTTGCTGTGGATGCCGGTGCTGGCCAAGCCGATGAGCACATCCCCGGGCGCAATCTTGTCGCCGGTGACGAGCTTGTTCTTGGGTGCGACGGCGAGGCACGTGCCGGCCAAGTCGAAGCCCTTCACGACACCGGGAAGGCTGGCGGTCTCGCCGCCCACCATGCTGACGTTTGCCTGCTTGGCCCCCTCGGCGAGGCCCTTGCCGACTTGTGCGGCGAATTCGGGCTCCGGGTCCTCGACGGCCAAGTAATCCACGAACGCGATCGGCTCCGCGCCGACGCAGATGGCGTCGTTGACGTTCATGGCCATGCAGTCGATGCCCACGGTGTCCCACTTCTTGATGGCGTTGGCAATCTCGACCTTGGAGCCCACCCCGTCGGTGCAGAGGCACAGCGCGTGCTCACCGAAGTCGACGAGGCCAGCAAAGTGGCCGATGGCTCCGAGGGGAGCGCCCATGCCCGTGCGCGCGAAGCCGAATCCGGCGGTCAGCGCGTCGATGGCTGCGTCTTCCTTGGCGATGTCGACGCCACTGTCGGCGTAGGTGAGGGGCTTCTTGGCCACGAGGCGGGCACGGAGACCCCTCTTGAAACCCTTAGGGAAGGTCGCAGGTGGAGGCGAGCACGCGCGTGCGCGCATCTTGCGTGTCCAGCGTGACCCCCCAAGCGGGCCCTTGGCGCGCCGCCCAAGCATCCAGATCCTCTTGTTCCCAGTTGAGCGCCGTGTCCAGCAAGACGTACACGGTGTCCATCGCCGTCACCCGCACACCAAGGGTCCCTTCGCTGGGCACGAAGACCTCTGGAGGGTTCCACGCCCAGAGCCAACCCTCGGCGCCGGTGGTGGCCATGCCGATGTACGCGGTCTGGGGGTTGGCCAGCGACCCTTGGGATTCCCACAGTGCTTGCCAGTCCGGATTCCCGACGAGGACGGGGCCATGCTCCAGATCGGCGCGCACTTGGTCGAGCTGATCGCCAAGCAAGGGCGCGAAGGAGTCCAGCAGGTGCGCGCCGTCGCGGTGGGAGATCTCTACCCGATCTTCCTGGGCCGTGGCCTGGATGTGGCCCGCCGCATCGCTGTGGGTGACCCACACGAGACGGGTGCCCAGGGGGACACCCTCGAGCGGCTGGCCATGCTCCGCGGGAAGCGCCTCGCCTTGGCCTTCCAGAGCCGCATAGAGCCCTTCGCTGTGGAACATGGCCATCTCCAGGGGCGCGCAGGCGCAACCCGACAGCGCAGCGACGAGGGCCACGAGGACGATCCGCATGCAGAGGCATCCGGCAGACGGCTGAAGAAGCTTCAGTTCGGGTACAGCTTCTGGATCACCGCGTGCCACTTGTCGTCAATGATGCGGCGCTTGAGCTTGAGCGTGGGCGTCAATTCACCCGTCTCGACCGTCCACTCGTACGGCATGATCCAGAATTTCTTGATCTGCTCGTAGCGGCTGAGGTGCGCATTGACGGCTTCGACTTCCTTCTCGATGAGGCTCACGACCCGTTGGTCAGCCACAA
Source organism: Thermoplasmatota archaeon (assembly GCA_041630755.1). GTDB lineage: Archaea > Thermoplasmatota > E2 > JACPAO01 > JAHFTW01 > JBFKLD01. The sequence goes on along the minus strand of JBFKLD010000140.1, from coordinate 1,866 downwards.
GCTTCTCGTGGGTGTCGGCCGCGATGCCGTTCTTGAGCGCGAATGCTTCCAGCTGCTCGAAGTCCGGCACAATCAGGGCGCTCATGTATTTCCGGTTGTCACCGATGACGCACGCGATGGCGATGTGTGGCTGCAGCTTGAGTGCACCCTCGATGGGTTGCGGAGCGACGTTCTTTCCGTTGCTCATGACGATGATCTCCTTCTTCCGGTCCGTGATGAACAGGAAGCCATCTTCGTCCACGTAGCCGATGTCGCCACTGTAGAACCAGTCGCCCTTCAGGACATCCTTCGTGTCCTTGTCCTTCTTCCAGTAGCCTTGCATGACGTTGGGGCCCTTGATGCAGATCTCGCCCTCGGTCACGCCTTCCCGCGCACTGACCCATTCACTGGTGTCGATCTTGATCTCGACGCCGGGCACAGGGCGGCCGACGCTGCCAAAGCGCAGCCCGTCAGGGCGGTTCACGTTGGCCACGGGGCTGGTTTCGGTCAAGCCGTAACCTTGCAGGATGGGGATGCCCGCGGCCCAGAAGAATTCCTCAATCTCTTTGCTGAGCGCCGCACCGCCGCTCACAAAGTAGCGGATGCGGCCACCGACGCGGTCCTTGAGCTTGCCAAGCACCAGTCGGTCCGCGCGGCCGAGCTTGCGTTCGAGGCTCTTGGGCAGGGGTTCGTTGCGTTGCCGGTAGACGTTGGCGGCACGTCCAACATCGATGGCCCACTTGAAGATGGAGCGCTTGATGAAGGACGACTTGGCGACGTTGTCTTGGATGCGCGCGTAGATCTTCTCGTACAGGCGCGGCACGCTCATCATGAGCGTGGGGTGGACGGCACCCATGTCTTCAACGAGCGTGTCAATGCTGCGCGCAAAGACCACCTTGGCACCCGCCGTGTAGGCGGCAAAGTGGCCACCGGTGCGCTCGAAGACGTGCGAAAGTGGCAGGAAGCTCAGAAACACATCGCCAGCGCCAAACACGACGCACTGCTGAGCCACGAGGGCGTTGCTGGCGAAGTTCCACTGTGTGAGCATGACGCCCTTGGGATCTCCGGTCGTGCCGCTTGTGTAGACGAGGCTTGCCAGGTCTTCGGGTTGGACGCGCTTGCGCATGCGGCCGAACTTGTCGGGGTTCTCCTTGGCGAAGTCCGCGCCGTCCTTGACGAAGCGGTCGTAGGTCATGACGCCCTTCACGCGGCTCGTGCCTTCGAAGAGGACGATGGCCTTGACCGACTTCAGCTGCTTGCGGACAGCCAGGACGCTTTGCAGCATCTCCTTGTCTTGGACGAAGAGCACCTTGGCCGAGGAGTCGTTGAGGATGTAGGCCCCCTTCTCGGCGGTCAGGGTGTCGTAGATGGGGACGCTGGCAAAGCCGCAGCTTTGGCAGGCAAAGTCCACTTCGGCCCATTCCTTGCGGTTCTTGCTCCAGATGGCCACGCGGTCGCCCTTGCGCAATCCGACGGCCAAGAGGCCCTGGGCGCACGCCTCAACGGCGTCGCCGAATTCGGCGTATGTGCGCTCAAGCCAAGCGCCCTCTTCGTTCCACCCTTGGGCCGGGCTATCCTTGTTCGCTTCGACGCTTTCCCAGAACAGAGCTGCGAGGCTCGTGGGCTCACCAACCGCCATGTGCCGGGCCCATCCTGGCGTCCCGTTAAAACGGTGCTTGCTGGACCCGATGCGTTCAATTTGGCGCGCCACCGTCGCCACGTGTGGATTGGAGCCCTGGCGACCGAGCACCGGCGGACCGGTATTACTTCCTGACAAGCGCGGTGGCACCGCGGCCCATCGCCTGGATCTCCTCGGGAACCGAAGTGGTCAACGTGGCGCCGTTCTCGTGGTTCCAGGCGGTGTGCGCAGACCCCATGATGCTCATG
>JBFKLD010000139.1:0-4257 GCA_041630755.1 Thermoplasmatota archaeon | reverse complement strand
GGAGCATGGTCAACCTGGTGCACCCGGAGCAAGACCCACGCACCATCCAGGGCTACCTGGAGGTCATGCACGAGCTCGAGCGATGGCTGGGCGAAGTCACCGGCATGGATGCCGTCACCCTGCAGCCCGCCGCCGGGGCGCAGGGAGAGTTCCTGGGCTGCCTGCTGGCAAGGGCGTACCACGAAAGCCGCGGCGAAGGCCACCGCAATGAAGTCATCCTGCCCGACACGGCCCATGGCACGAACCCTGCCACGGCCGGCATGGCGGGCTACAAGGTCGTCGAATTCAAGGGCCGCCCCGACGGCCGCGTGGACCTGGATGCCCTGCGGGCGGCGGTGAGCGAGAACACGGCTCTCTTCATGCTCACCAACCCGAACACGCTCGGCTTGTTCGAAAGCGACATCGAAGAGATCGCCAAGATTGTCCATGAGGCTGGCGGCCTGCTCTACTATGACGGCGCGAACCTCAACGCCATCCAGGGCATCATCCGCCCTGGCGACATGGGCTTCGACATCGTGCACATCAATCTGCACAAGACCTACGCCGTGCCTCACGGCGGCGGCGGACCGGGCAGCGGCCCGGTCGGTGTGAAGAAGCGTCTCGAGCCGTTCCTTCCTGTGCCGCGCATCGTCAAGACCGAGGCCGGCTACGACATCGAAGGCTTGGACAAGCACGAGAAGAGCCTCGGCAAGATCAAGGGCTTCTACGGCCAAAGCGCTGCCCTCGTCCGCGCCTACACCTACATGTGCCTCCTCGGCGGCGACGGCATCAAGCGAGCAGCGCAGATTGCGGTGCTGAACGCCAACTACGTCAAGCACGAGCTCGAAGGCGTTCTGGACTTCCCGCACCCGGGCCCGCACAAGCACGAATTCGTCGCCTCCGCGGCGAGCCTCAAGAAGAACCGAGGCATCAGCGCAGGGGACATCGGCAAGGCGCTTCTGGATCGCGGCATCCACGCGCCCACCGTGTACTTCCCCCTCATCGTGCCCGAAGCCCTCATGTTCGAGCCCACCGAAAGCGAGGGGCGCGAAGAGCTGGACCGGTTCGTGCGCGCGATCAAAGAGATCGCTGCCGAAGACCCGGAAGTTGTCCACCGTGCCCCCGAGACCACGCCCGTGCGGCGCCTCGATGAAGCCCGTGCGGCCCGGACGCCGGTGCTCACGTGGCACATGCTCGGGCGCCTCGAACCATGAAGATCGGGGTGCTGGTCAATCCAGTCGCGGGCCTCGGCGGCCCAGGCGCCTACAAAGGCAGCGACAAGCACTGGAAAGACGCCCTGGCTCGCGGCGATGTGCCAAGCGCTCCCGCGCGGGCCGCGCGGTTCACTGGTGCCCTCGAGGACATCGAGATCGTCACCTTGCCGGGCGCCATGGGTGTCGCCCAAGGCACGGTCCTCGATGGCGTTGCCAAATCGGTCGGAGACACCACCCCCACCGACACTCGCGACGGCGCGCGGGCCCTGCGCGACGCTGGCGTAGACGTGCTGTGCTTTGTGGGGGGAGACGGCACCGCCACCGACGTGGCGCACGCCGTCGAGGACACGGTGGCCTGCCTCGGCGTGCCGGCAGGCGTCAAGATCACGAGTCCCGTCTTCGCCCACGACCCCGAGGAAGCCGCCCTCATCGTCAACCACTTGCCGGCCCGGTTCGACACGCAGCTTCGCGACGTGACGGACCTTGACGAAGACGCCTACCGTGCTGGCCGCGTGGACGTGCGCTTGCGCGGCGCCCTGCGCGTGCCGCGCAGCCCCTTCGTCCAAGGTGGCAAGGTCGCCACCGCCAGCGAAACCGACGTGGAGCCGCTCGTCGAATCCGTGCTGCAGCAGTGGGACGACGAGGCGCTGACCATTGTGGGTGCCGGCAGCGTCTGCCGTGCGCTCAAGAGCCACTTCCATGGCACGCCGACGCTGCTTGGGCTCGATGCCATCCGTGGCGGCCGCATCGTGGCGGCCGATGTCGACGACCGGAGGCTGGCGGCGCTCATGGACCAAGTTGAGGGAGAGGGGGGCGTGGTGCGCCTGGTGCTGAGCCTCATCGGAGGCCAAGGCATGCTGCTGGGTCGCGGCACGCAAGTGCTTCGTCCGGAACTGCTTCGGCGCATCGGGTGGGACCATCTCACCGTGATGGCGCCTCCCGAGAAGCTGCTGGGGCTGGAGGGGATCCATGTGGACTCCGGGGACCCGGGATTCGACGCAGAAGCCCCCCAGTGGCTGCGCGTGGTGAGCGGATGGAACGAGACGCGCATGGTGCGCGTCTTGCGGCCGTAACCTTTTGGCGGGGCCACCATGGGGCCCCCATGGATGTGGAATCGGCCACCGCCGAGCCGCGCACACCGCTGAGCTGCACCGTCACGGCCCGTGGCCACACGATGGTCCAGGACAAGCCGGCCGAATTTGGCGGAACCGACGACGGCCCGATGGCCAGCGAATTCCTCCTCGCCTCGCTGCTGGCCTGCCAATTGAGCACGTTTGCGAAGGTGGCCGCCAAGCGCCGCAAAGACATCGCCCCGCAATCTATCCGCGGCGACTTGCACTTCAACGACGCAGGCGACATCAGCCACGTGGATGTCTACTGGAGCTTCGACACGGACATGGATGCCTCAGCATTGGAGACGCTGGTGCGCTTGACCGACCGCGCCTGCACCATCAGCAAGGCGCTCGACGTGCCCGTGCACGCCCACATCTAAGGTTTCGCGGCGGCCTTCGCGTTGGCCTGGAGGGCCAATTCGAGGTAGCTCGTGTGGATGCGCGCGGCATCCCCAAAGCCGAGCTTCGCCAGCAGCGACTCGACGCTTGCTCCGGCCACTGCGGCATCGGTGCCCGTGGCCTCCACCTCCAGAAAATGCCCAAGCCCTTCCACGTAGTCCAACTCGACTTGGCACCCGTCCAGCGTGGCCGATGTGCGCGTCTTTTGCAGGGTCGCCGCCGGGGTCCAGCCGAGGGCCGCCAGAAGCGCGGTCGGATCGTCGGCCACGCGCACGTTGTGCTCCGTGCGCGTCTTGGCGTCGCCTGGCAGACGCGGCCCCTTGTACGTCAGCTCCAACGCATCCGTGCGGCGCAGACGCAACGCATCATCCGAGGCGGCCATGTCCTTGTCCCTGTGGCTGAAGAACGTGTCCTCCTGGATGGTGGGGGCGCTCCACGTTCCGCCGAGGGCTTCCACGCGCTGGCGCACGGCATCTACGGGGCCCAGCGCGACCTTCGCTTCGACTTCGAACACAGGGTGGCCAACCCATGGCGCTTTGAAGCCCGTTCCCTTGGCGCACGCGTGCGCGTGCTGCTGCTTGCTGCACTTGTGGCCACGACGGCCCTTGCAGGGTGCACCGACCCGCACCGCGTCAGCGTTGACCCGGCGGCCCTGGAGGCCAGCGGGCTGGACTGGGCGATCACGGTCGGAGACGTCCAGAAAGGTGGCATCTTCGGCAGTGACCGGGTCGTGGAGACGCGCTACGCGCACGCGCCTGATGCCGCCAGCGATCCGTACCACGGCACACTGCAAGTCTTCAGCATCCGGCAAGTCCAGCGGACGCCGGACCAAGAGTTGCTCAACCTCGCTACCTCGCTCATTGCGGATGCCGCCGCGCGGGAAGGGATCCAGTTTGACGACAAGCTGGACCACGAAGGCGAGCGCAAACTGGAATCGGGCGTCCGGACGCTTTGGCAGACACGCCAAGGGGTCATTGAGGAGAATGCGGACGGGTTCTTCCCCGGACAGGCCACGGTTCGCATCCTTGCCGAAGCGGGCCACGACGGCACCAGCAGCACCAGTTTCGTCGTCATCGCCATCGCGCAGATTGCCGAAGAAGACAGCACCCCGGTCTTCGGCGGCACCAAGACCGATCCGCGCACGTGGAACATCATCGCAGGGGACCCCTCTGGAAGCATCGCCGGTTCAACGCACGACCACGGCCTCGTGCACAATCTTCTCACCCATGGTTAGCGTCGCACGCATCCCGGCCGGACCCCGCGTCCGTGACTGGGCACGAAAGCACGGATTCAGTGAATGGATGGTCGCCCGGTGGGTGCGCCTGGTGGATGACCCGATGCCGTTTCTGGAGGGCCTCGTCAAGCGGCCCCCCAAGTACGTCCGGGTCAATCCGTTGCGCGCCGACGTGGCGGATGTGCGCAAGCGCCTCCAGCGCAAGGAGTTCGCCGTGCGCAACGCGCCGCTGGACGACCAAGTGCTGCGCATCGACCGCTGGCCGATGAGCCCGGGGGCCACGTTCGAGCACATGCTTGGCATGACGAGCCCCCAGGAT
>JBFKLD010000138.1:0-4338 GCA_041630755.1 Thermoplasmatota archaeon | reverse complement strand
GTGTAGCGCAGATCTCCGATGGCCAGCGAGCCAAGCAGGACGAAGACGTAGTAGCCGAAGACGACCCACACCATGATGCGCAAGTTGCGCGCCGCTTTGCGGAAGTGGCCAAACGCTTGCTCTTGGAAGCGGCGCACGAGCCGTTCCGTGCGCACCGCCATGACGGCCGGGAGGGCCATCACGATGACTGCGACGACAAGCAACAGGGGGTTGACCACAGCCCTGGCTCGCGACCTATCCTTTTGACAGTTCTGGTTGCAAAGCTGCGTGTCGCGCAGCAGGCCTGCGAACTTCGTTACTTGGCCGCAGATAGTATTCGAAAGGGGGAAGGGAAAAGGTTGGAATGCGCAGCTCAGGCCGTGGCGGCCTTGATCTGCTCGAAGACCTTGCTGCCAAGCTCAGTGGCCTTGGCGCGCAGCTGCTTCACTTCATCCACGGTCCAGGAGCCAAAGCCACCCTTTTGCATGGCGCGCACAGACCCTTCCGGGTCCACACCAATGGTCACGCGGGTGTCGCAGATCAGCTCCTCGTAGAGGCTGGGGTCCACCAGCACGTGCTCGCCGATCTTGACGAACGTGGTGCTGAAGGTCGCGTTCTCCTTGCGAAGCGGCAGGGGCTGGTCTTCCTTGTAGACCTCGCGTCCCGTCTTGGGGCACGTGGCCGGCAGGGTCGCACCCATCACAGCCGCCAGGGCCGCGATGCTGCAGGCGTCGAACAGGTTGCCATCGTAGTCCAGGATCTCCAGGTCCACGAAGACACCCCACACGGCTTCCCCGGCTTCGATGCACAGGTCTTCCATGTTGATGATGCCCGATTCGCGCAGGCTGCGGTCCGTGACGCGGGCCACTTCGATGGCTTCGATGCGCGGCGGACCGGCCTCGAAGTACGGACTGGCCATGATGCACATCTCGGCGGAAGTCATGAAGTTGCCACGGTTGGGGGTGTCGCCGTACGGGACTTCCACTTGCGTCTTCACGCCAGCGATGACCTTGGTGTTGCCGAGCTTCACGAACGCGGAGCCGTTGGCGCGGGGCACGAAGTCCACCTCGATCTCGATGTCGCGGATGTCGTCGAAGCCGCGGCCGTCTTCGCGCTTGCCTTCCTTGAGCAGGTTCGTGATGAAGTCACGCTTGATGACCGAGACGGGGTTGTTCTCCATCAGGCCACCTCCTTCTTCTCAAGTTCGTCCAGGCGCGCATTGACGCGCACCAGGAGCGCCTCGCGCTGCGCTGCGAAGACTTGGTCGCACGCCTTGACGGCGTAGTCCATGGCTTGGTCGAACTCTTCGGCGCTCAGGTGGCCATCCATCTGCAGCAGGACGACTTCGCCCGTGGTGCTGTTGATGGCGATGGGCAGATCTGCCTCACCGAAGTTGTCCTCGGGACCGTTGAGGTCCACGCAGACTTGGCCGTTGACCTTGCCCGCCGCGACGGCGGCGACGAGGCCCTTCATGGGGATGCCTGCGTCGGCGAGGGCGACCGTGGCGGCCACGAGGGCGGCGCAGCGGGTGCCGGCGTCGGCTTGGAGGATCTCCATGTTGATGTCAATGACACCGCGCGGGTACTTCTCGGTCAGGATGACGTTCTCGAACGCATCGGCGATGACCTTGCCGATCTCTTGCGAGCGGCGGTCCGGTCCGGGGCGCTTGCGGTCGCTGGTGCTGAACGCGGCCATGTTGTACTTGCAGCGCACAACAGCCTTGTCCGGCTGCTGGAAGCGGCGCGGGTTGAATTCGCGCGGGCCGTAGACAGCCGCCATGACCTTGTTGTTGCCCCACTCGAGGTAGGCGCTTCCGTCGGCGCGGTGCAGGACACCGGCCGTGATGCTGAGGGGACGCACTTCGTCCGGCTTGCGGCCGTCGGTGCGGGTCCCATCTTTCTTGATCAGTTCAATGTCGGGGTTCGGGGTTCCCATTTATTCTTCCTCCAATGATTCGTCAACGCCTTCGGGACGGACTTGGGCAAGCCACGCCTTCATGCGGTCAGTCAGGCCCGGGATGTGGGCCTCGTCAGCCACCTTTTGGATGGCCTGCTTGGCAAGCAGCACTTCGTCCGGCTCGCCGTTGAGCCAGATGCGGCCGTTCTGGCCGACGTAGAGCCAGCACTCGATGTGGCCCTTGATGAGGTTGAGCATGCTGCCGTTCTTGCCGATGACGCGCGCCACCTTGACGGGCGCGACTTCCATCAGCTCGCCGCCTTCCAGCTTGGTCAGGCTGCGGTCCTTGAGCGTCACTTGGACCTTCTTCTGGCCGTCCACGAAAAGCACCTTGCAAAGCACGGCATCGCCGGGCCGAAGGTACTCCATGGTCTCGCCAAAGTCCACGCGCCACGGTGCCTCGCTGACGTGCAGCGGGGCGAGCCAGGGGGCACGGATGTCGAGGATCCAGTTGCCGGGGTTGGCCTCGGCCACGATGCCGACGACCGTGTCGCCAGCCTTGGGCTCGTAGGCGCCGTTGAGGGGGATCACGCGCAGCCGGTCGCCGCGGCGGTCCACCAGGCCCGTGGTCACGGAGACCACTTGGCCGTTCATCTGCTTCGTGCCGGGACCGGGCTTGCCGTTGCCAAGCACATCGCCAGGCAGCACGAGTTCTCTCTTTTGTGTCATGGAATCTCCTAAAGTAGTCGGGTCTCGACGGACCCTTGTGTGAGGGCATTGAGGCGATCGTACACCTCGCCCTGGGCGCCTGCGGGGATCTCAATGACCACCACGAGGGCGCCGTCGTTCTGCCATTCCTCGTTCTTCAGATCGCCCAGCTGACGGATGTGGCCGTAGGCCGGTCCGGTGTGCTCGGCGGGAACACGGATGGCAACCTTGACGCGGTCGAAGGCAATGGGAAGCAGCGGACGCAGCTTCTTCATCGCCTCGCCCACTTGCTCCTCGACTCGCTTGAGCGGGTCCACGCGGAACTTGGCTTCTTCCAGGGCCCGCTCGATGCGGTCCTTGGGGTGGGGCGTCTTGGTCTGCGGGTTCCAGGCGTTGCGCGCGATGGTTTCGACGATGCGTTTCTGCTTCGACTCCATCATGCGCTTGCGCTGGTCCGCGGTGAGTTGGATGTCGCCTTCCTGCAGGATGCGGAATGCGATCGTGGCGACGTCGGTGGTCTCGAAGGCCTTCTCCAGGTCTTCGCGAGGAGCGCGCTCGCCGTCTTTCCAGTCGATGAAGACATCTTCAACGGCCAGCACGTCCAGGACACCGTCCGGTTGGGCGTCGCCCAGGTACTTCTCGGCACTTTCGGGGTCCACCAAGATCTCGTACGTGGTGCCGTGGCGGCCGAGACGGGCCACCACTGCGTCATCGAGGCTGACCATCTACAGCTCCTTCATGGCGGCCTTGACGTCGGCTTGCGGAATCTTGCGGAAGCCGTCACCATCCACCATGGCAATCTCGACGGCGTTGCCGTCCATCTTGCCGTCCGTGGCCTTGTGCAGGGCGCGCAGGCCCAGCATCAGAGCATCTTCCATGGAGAGGTTCTCCTTGTAGGATTCCTCCAGGGCCTCCATGGCCTTCTGCCGGCCGCTGCCCACGGCGCTCGCCTTGTATTCGATGAGCGCACCGCTGGGGTCCGTCTCGTACAAGTGCGGGCCGCTGGGATCGACACCTGCCACCAGCAGCGCGGTGCCGAAGGGGCGCCCGCCGCCAAATTGGGTGTAGGATTGCTTGAAGTCGCAGATCTTCTTGACCAGCGTCTCGACGGGGATCTCCTCGTCGTAGGTGACACGGTTCATCTGAGCTTCGACACGGGCACGGTCCACGAGGGCGCGCGCATCGGCCACGAGGCCGCTGGTTGCGCATCCGGCGTGCTGGTCGATGGCGAAGATCTTCTCGATGCTGGTGGGCACGACGAGCTTGCTGCTCAGGCGCTTGTCCACCAAGAGCACGACGCCGGTCTTGGCGCGCACGCCAAGGGCGGTGGTGCCGCGCTTGACAGCTTCGCGGGCGTATTCGACTTGGAACAGTCGTCCATCGGGGCTGAAGACCGTGATGGCACGGTCGTAGGCCATGTTCGGTTGCATTGTTCACCTTCTGAAGGTGAACCAAAGCGCACACACCCAGGCCCGCAGCGATCAGGTGCTGCGCGGGGGGAGTGCCACGGGACCGGGTCCCGCCGCTTTCGGTTCTCAATTTTTTGCGACCCTGACCTTGTTTAAAGGATTGATGGACGCGAAGCGGCGCAAGGCAGCCCGGATGGCGCGTCCGGCGGACGGCTGCGGCCGCAAATCATCGGCCCCCCTCGGGCGGACGGCCCCGCGACCGCCCGCTTCAGGCGAATTGGGTCAGACTGAGCACGTTGCCGTCAGGGTCCTTGAACCACGCCACCTTGTCATCCCCCAGCGTGAC
>JBFKLD010000137.1:0-4339 GCA_041630755.1 Thermoplasmatota archaeon | reverse complement strand
TTCGGCGCCCCCCACGAGAAGGCTCTGGGCGAGGAAGAGGACTTGACCCAGAACGGCACAAGCCCCTTCTTCGTGACCCATTGGCCGGCGGCGATCAAGGCGTTCTACATGAAGCAGGACCCAGACAACCCGGATCTCGTTCTCTGCGCCGACCTCATGGGGCCCGGCGGATTCGGTGAGCTCATCGGAGGTTCGGAGCGCAGCGAGGACATCGCCTGGATGACCGCGCGCCTGACCGAGCAGTTTGCGGCAGAGAAGGCCGCAGGAGAGCACCCCGAGGATGCTGAATTGGACCTCGATGCCTACGCCTGGTACTTCGACCTGCGGCGCTACGGGTCGGTGCCGCACAGTGGGTTCGGCCTCGGCGTGGAGCGCCTGCTGAAATGGTTCACAGGGCAAGAGCACATCCGCGACATGCTTCCGTACCCGCGCACGCCGAGCCGGGCGTACCCGTAGCATGGGCACCCCAACCGAAGAGCGCCAGCGGCCCGCAAGCGTCGGGGCCGTTGACGAACGAACCGTGGCCATCTACCGGAGCGCGCGGGCGTTTTTGATCGCCGAGTGGATTGGCGCGCTCATGGTCGTGGCAAGCTTCACGCAGCTCTACATCTTCGTGATCGGCCCCTACGGCGTGGCGCCTGTGGCCAGCGTCATCATCGGGGGACTCCTTCTGGCCCTCGGGGGCACGATGTTCTGGAAAAGCCGGGCCATCTACCTGAGCCTTGATTTTCCTTGGAAGAGGCGCTGGGAGATCGCGGCCACCGTCGTGGCCACCAGCGGCGCCGTGTTCTGGGCGATGTTCGTGCTCATCGTGATCCTCGCCCGCTTCGGCGTGAACGTGCTCGGCTAAAGGACGTCGAAGACGACGTGGACCTGCCGCTGCATTGCCAACTGGTCGGCGATCTCGTAGGGGTCGCGCCCCTGCAGCGGTGCGCGGCTCACAGTGCGCAATCCATCCGCAGCATCCGACTCTTGATCGGCCACGCGCACGCCGTCTAGGTAGGCTTCCCAGGTGCCCGTTGCGGTGCGGCGCAGGCTGACGCTCGCATCGTCGGTCATCCAGGCTTGGAAGGGACCTTGGCGCGCATGACGGAGAATCTCCACCCGGTGCATAGCCGAAGCTTGGTTTGCGCCCTTAAGGCCAATTGTTGGACAAAGACAGAGATGTACAAGACCACGGTGGGGGGGGGGGGGATTCCGACCCGCAGGCCTAGTCCAGCAAGCTTCGCAGGCGCCCCTTGAGCTCGTCCAAGCCCAAGTCGGTCGTGATGAGGGGAATCTGCTCGAATTCGGCAAGCCTGTAGGCGAGCTTGTCAACGTCCTCCGGACGATGGTAGACCACGATGCTGGGCTTCATCGGGTGCACGCGGATGGCGATCATGGGGCTGCGGCCATACTTGATGCCGCTGAAGACCAGCGCGCGCTCGGTGCTCCAGCCGTACACGCGGACGTAGTCGTTCGCGTTGAGGGTGCTGATGGCGCGCACCGCATCAATGAGCGTGTACCCCTGGACCTTCTTCTCTTCCAGGTTGCCAAGCACCAGGGCACGCCCGTCAATGGCTTCAACGAATTCGGTGGCCGGGATGTTGCGCCGGTATTCTCCAATGTCCAGGATGCCTTCGGTGGGATTGATGAGGCTGTGGTAGCGCGCCAGGACGTGGCCGCCACGCTCTTCATCCATGTCCACGAAGGCAGACACGAGGCGCTTGACGGTGGCGATGCCGGGACTCTTGCGGCGCCCGGATTCATAGTCGCTGATGACGCTCGCGTTGATGCCCAGGCGCTCGGCCACCTCGCTCTGGGAAAGCTCGAAGGTTTCGCGCCATTTGCGAAGGGTCTGCCCGGCGTGATCGCTCAGCGTGATCTCGCCCGCCATCTTCTCCAATAGCGCGTCCTTCACAAGGAGGTCAGGCAACGCCCGATTATGGCCTTGTCGCCTTGCGCCGAAGTGGAGTAAGGCAACCGCCGATGCCCCGGGTGGGAGCCTTTTTTCGGCCCGACGCCTGCTTGCAAGCGATGCCCGCGACCGTGATGGACGATGCACTCCAGGAATTCACCAGCCAGCTCGGACCGCAAAGTGCCGCCGCCCGCAGCCTCGCCCATGCCTGGACGAGCGCCGGAGGCAACCTGGCCGTCGGCAAGGTATCCACCCGCCTTCTTGGCAGCCAAGAGGGGCGACCGTTCACCGCAGCCACGATCCATGCGCCCCGCGGCGACTTGCCGGCACGGCTTGAACTGAGCCGCGCCATCCTGCTGCACCACGGCCTCACCGAGCAGCAATGGCTCCACTGGGCAGACGAGATCGCCGACATCGAAGGCTTCGACCCGGCGGCCAAATTCCCGGTGCTTCCGCTCACGGAAGACCTGGCCATGCTGGCTCGGCTCGTCAACGCCATGCGCGACCTAGCGACCCTGACCAAGCCGCGGGCTTCATAGCCCCACACCGGGCTGGCAGAACGTGGTCTACGACCTTCTTGTCATCGGCGGCGGCATCAACGGCGCCGGCATCGCCCGCGACGCCGCCATGCGAGGCTTGAGCGTCTGCATCGTGGACAAGAACGATTGGGGCTGGGCCACCAGCAGCAAAAGCAGCATGCTGGCACACGGCGGCCTGCGCTACCTGGAGCAGTTCGAATTTGGGCTCGTCCACGAAGCGCTCCAAGACCGCGAACGCATGCTCCAGCAGGCCCCCCACCTTGTGCGCCCGCTTCGCTTCCTCTACCCCATCTATCCCGAGATTGCCGCCCGCCGGACGGTGCGCGCGGGCCTCTTCCTGTACGACATATTGAGCCACGGCAAGAGCGTCGAAGGCCGCGACTACCACAGCCGCAAGAAGGTGCTCGCGATGGCCCCAGGCATCGCGCCAGAAGGGCTGCGCGGCGGAGCCACGTACAGCGACGGACAGATCCTGAGCGTCGAGCGCCTCACCTGGGAACTGATCCAAGACGCCCGCAACCACGGGGCCGCCATCCACAACCACACACGAGCAACCCTGCTCCTTGAAACCGTGGACACCCCCACCGGAGCCACGCGCCGCGCCGTCGGAGCGCGGCTCAAGACCCCCAACGGACAGAAGACCATCCGTGCACGCGCCGTGGTCAATGCTGCAGGAACCTGGGTGGACGACGTCCTCAAACCCACGCAGACCGAGGGCTCCAAAGTCCGCAAGACCAAAGGCATCCACATTGTCGTGCCGCGCTTCATCGAGATCGCCACGATCATCAAGGCCAAAGACGGCCGCGTCTTCTTCGTCATCCCCTGGAAGGACCACTGCGTCATCGGAACCACGGACACAGACTTCGAAGGCGACGCAGGCAAAGCCGTCGCCACAGCCGAGGACGTTGCCTACCTGCTCGAAAGCGTCCGCCGCTACTTCCCGGATGCCCCCTTGGACATCCGCTACACCTACGCCGGCGTCAGGGCCCTCGTGAACCAAGAAGGGCTCACCGAATCGAACGTCACGCGCCGCCACATCATCTTCGACCACGCCAAGAAGGACGGCATCGACCGCTTGTGGACGCTCCAAGGCGGCAAGATCACCACCTACCGCACCCTCGCCGAAGAAACCGTGAACCAGATTGCGCGCACCCTCGGCCGGCCGGACCTGGCGCGCGAGCACCCCACCCGCAAAGGAACGCTGCCAGGCGGACCCCTTGTCCCCTGGGACGAATTTCGGCAATCAAGCCTCGAAACCGCGCGCAGCCTCGGACTCCATGAGGCCACCGCGGCCCACCTCATTGATGTGTACGGCGCCCAATGGCAAAGCGTGGCCGAAGGCGACACCAAGCGCATCCGCAAGCCCCTCCCCCACATCTGGGCCGAAGTGGACCACGCCGTGGAGACTGAAGATGCGAAAACCCTCGCAGACGTCATGCTGCGCCGCACCGACCTCGGCCTCGCCGCCGACGGCCGCCTGTCCGTTTCCAAGAGCGTCGCGACACGCATGGCCCGCCTGCTCGATTGGACCACCGAAGAGAAGGACCGCCAGATCACCGCGTACGCCCGCGAGAGCTCCGTCTTCGGCATCCCCAAGACCTAGGTAGGGCGACGCATCCGCCCCCCATGGGCAAAGCCGCATGGCTCACCGGCGACCGCTTCGAACGCAAGCAAAGCGAATTTCGCGACCAGGCCAGCATTGACGAACGGCATCACCTGTACGTCTCGTACGCGTGCCCCTGGGCCCACCGCACCCTCATCGCACGCGCACTGCTGGACATCCCCGTCACCGTGGACGTCGTGGATTGGGCGATGGAACCCGACGGCTCCTGGAAATTCAACCCCGCCATCGACGGCGCCACCGCAGACACCCAAACCGGATCATCCAACCTCCAGCCGATCT